>JANMWQ010000839.1:0-1510 GCA_031394085.1 Rhizobacter sp.
CGCGAGCGTCATGCCCCGAGACTGCACGATCTCGGCGATGGCTTTGTCTTCGACGGCGGGCAGTTGCTCGAGTGTGATCTCGCGCTTGTCGCGCTGCGCTCTGGCATCGAGCAGGAACCCGGGTCGCAGACAACGGACGACTGGTCGGCGCGAAACGGTGGCGTGGCGCGAAGGCTTCGACAAGCTCAGCCCGAACGGGGTTGGGCGAGAACGGGGTGGGGCGAGGTTCGTTGCTTGTGAGCATTCCAAACCCCGTATCCGGCGCAGGCGCTCGCGAAGAAACACTTCCATCCCGTTCATCCTGAGCTTGTCGAAGGACGGGTGGCGCGCCGGCGCGCTGGCTGCTGTACCGGCCCGCCCCGAGCCGTGTCAATTCAACGTCGCCGGGTCGACATTGGCGCCGCAGACGATCAGCACCACGCGCTCGCCCGCGAGCGGCCGCACCACGCCGCTCTGCAGCGCCGCCAGCGGCAGCGCGGCGGCGGGTTCGACCGCGAGCTTGAGTTCGTCCCACATGAAGCGCTGCGCGGCGCGGATCGCGTCGTCGGTCAGCAGCTCGGACTGCGCCACATGCCGTTGCGTCATCTGCCACGCGATGCGGCCGATGCGGCGCGCGCCGAGCGAATCGGCGGCGATGCCGGCCACAGCCACGTCGACCGGCTCACCGGCCTCGCGGGCGCGGTAGAGCGTGGGCGCGAGTTCGGGTTCGAGCGCGATCACGCGCGCGAGGCCCGCGAACCAGGCCGCGATGCCGCCGATCAGCCCGCCACCGCCGACGCTGACCAGCACCGCATCGGGCGTGCCACGCAACTGCATCTCGATCTCGCGCGCCAGCGTGCCGGCACCGGCGACGACCTCGGGCTGGTCGTAGGCATGCGTCATCAGCGCGCCGGTCTCGCGCTGGCGCGCCTCGCAGGCCGCGAGTGCCTCAGCGTAGGCGTCGCCCGCGATCACCACCGCGGCGCCGAGTGCGGCCAGGCGCGCCTGCTTGGCGGGCGAGCTCGTGCGCGGCACGAACACCTCGGCACGCACGCCGAGCGCGCGCGCCGCGAGCGCGGTCGCGATGCCGGCATTGCCGCCCGAGGCGACGATCACACCGGCGGCGGGAATCGGGTTCGAGAGCAGCCGGTTGAACATGCCGCGCGCCTTGAAGCTGCCCGAGCGCTGCAGGTGCTCGAGCTTGAGCCACACGTCGAACGGCGGGGCTTCGGCGGGCAACCCGAGTGCGCCGCTCGGCAGGTGCCACAGCGGCGTCTCAAACACGTGCGGCGCGATGCGTGCGGCGGCGGCGGTGATGTCGTCTGGCGTGATGGTCATGGGCGCGAGTGGGAGGGGGCGGGCAAGTATCGCGCGCTCGGCCTAGGATGCGCCAACCGCGCCGCGGGCGTGATCTGGAGCAACGAATGCAACTCGGAATGATCGGCCTCGGCCGCATGGGCGCGAACATGGTGCGGCGCCTGATGAAGGGCGGCCACGAGTGCGTGGTGTTCGACCGTGCGCCCGCCTCGGT
>JANMWQ010000026.1:0-1921 GCA_031394085.1 Rhizobacter sp.
CCGCAGGTGCCCGAGCAGAAAGTCGATGTTCAGGCTGCGCTCGTGCGCCTCGTCGATGATGATCGTGTCGTACGCGCGAAGCATCGGGTCGGTCTGCGTCTCTGCCAGCAGGATGCCGTCGGTCATCAGCTTGACGCTGGCGCCGGGCTGCAGCCGGTCCTGAAACCGCACCTTGAAACCGACGATCTCGCCGAGCGGCGTCTTCAGTTCCTCGGCGATGCGCTTGGCCACGCTCGATGCCGCGATGCGCCGCGGCTGCGTGTGGCCGATCAGCTTGCCTGTGTTGGCCTTGCCGCGGCCGAGTTGCAGCGCGATCTTCGGCAACTGCGTGGTCTTGCCCGAACCGGTTTCGCCGCAGACGATCACGACGGGGTGCTGCTGCATCGCGTGCGCGATCTCGTCGCGCCGCAGCGAGACCGGCAGCGATTCGGGGTAGGTGATCAGCGGGAGCGGGTTGCCGATCTGGAGCGGCTTCACGGGCGTTTCTGGGCGGGACATCGTTGCGCGATTATCCCCGGCGCACGCCTGTGCACCGGTCAGAGCGTCGTCCAGCCGTTCTGCACCGCGATTTTCAACAGGTCGCTCGGCGAGTCGACCCCGAGCTTGCGCCGCAGGCTGAGCCGATGCGTCTCGACGGTGCGCACGCCGATGTCGAGCGCGCGTGCCACCAGCTTGTTGCTGCGCCCGTGCGCCAACAGCAGCAACACCTCGTGCTCGCGCGCCGTGAGTTGCGGCGCGCTGCCGCCGACCTGCTGCAGCGCGAGGTCGAGAATCTGCGCGCTGAAATACGTGCCACCGGCGCAGACCGCGCTGATCGCCGCGAGGATCTCTTCGGTCGGCGACTCTTTCAGCACATAGCCGCGCGCGCCGGCGCGGATCGCGCTGAGCACGTATTCGCGGTTGTCGTACATGCTCAACATCAGCACGCGGATCGAAGGGTGGCGCACTCGCAGTTGCGTCGCGAGTTCGATGCCGTTCATGCCGCGCATGCCCACGTCGACCAGCATCAGGTCGGGCGCGAGCGCGGCGGCGAGTTCGAGCGCTTCGGCACCACTCGCGGCTTCGCCGATGACTTGCAGGCCGGGCACGACCGAGAGCCGCGCGCGCAGGCCGTCGCGCACCAGCGAATGGTCGTCGACGATCGCGAGGCGAACGCTCGCCACTTGCGCGTTCATGCCACGCCCGCCAGCGGAAAGCTCGCGGTCAACGCGGTGTGCCCGGGGTGCGAGATCAACTGGAACGTGCCGCCGTTTCGCTCGACCCTTTCGCGCATGTTGGTGAGGCCGATGCCGCGGTCGCGGCTTTGCTCGACGCGCTTCACGTCGAAGCCGATGCCGTCATCGGTGATGCGCAGCTCCAACCGGTCACCGGCATCGTCGAGCCGGATGTCGATGTGGCGCGCATTCGCGTGCCGTTCGACATTGCGCAGCGCCTCTTGGGCGACGCGAAACAGGCTGACCGCCTGCAGCTCGGGCAGGCGTTCGTCGTGCACCTGCTTCGACACGCGCACTTCAAGCCCGCTGCGCTGGGCGAGCTCGTTGCCGATGTGTTCCAACGCCGCCGGCAGGCCGAGGTCGTCGAGCAGCGCGGGCCGCAGGTCGTGCGAGATGCGGCGCACTTCGCCGATGGCTTTGGACAACGCGGCGATCTCCTTGTCGATCGCCGTGACCGGCAGGTCACCCGGGTGCGCGAGCCGGTGGCCGACGAGCTCGAACTGGTACTTGATCGACACCAGCAACTGGCAGATGTGGTCGTGCAGTTCGCGCGAGACGCGCGCCCGCTCCTCCTCCTGCGAGCTGACGACGCGGTGCGCGAGCGCCTTCAGCTTTCGATCGGCCTGGCGTTGCTCGCTGATGTTGAGCGCCAGACCACCGGCGAACACCGCGAGCGCCGCGACGACCGCCACCGCCGCGAGGCCGAC
>JANMWQ010000056.1:0-3969 GCA_031394085.1 Rhizobacter sp.
CGAGCCGATCGACCCGGCGAGCGTGCCGCCGCGCCTGGCCGCGATGAAGCGACTGGGCGTGCCATACACCGACGCCGAGGTCGCTGCCAGCGCCGACGTGGTCAAAGACAAGACAGAGCTCGACGCGCTCGTCGCCTACCTCCAATCGCTGGGCACGCACGTCAAGTGATGGCCGCGAAAGACCAACCGTGAAAGCAACAAGCCCATGGACCTGAACGACATCCGCAGCCTCGTCACGCTGTTCGGCCTGGTCATCTTCCTCGTGCTGGCGGCGTGGACCTACCGGCCCGCCAGGCGCGCGGGCCTCGACGCAGCGGCGCAACTGCCGTTCCTCGGCGAGGCCGGATTCAACAGCGAAGGCGGCTTCAACCGCGAGGGCACACGCGATGAGTGACTTCTTCAACAGCGGCTGGTCGATCGGCATCGCCCTTGCGACGATCCTCGGGCTCGTCGCCTGCCTCGCGTTGCTGATCGTGGCAGCACGTCGGCGCGTGATGGCGGGCGACAACACCACCGGCCACATCTGGGACGAAGACCTGCGCGAGCTCAACAACCCGCTGCCACGCTGGTGGATGTGGCTGTTCGTGCTGACGATCGTGTTCGCGGGCGCCTACCTCGCGCTGTACCCCGGCCTCGGCAGCGCCACCGGTACGTTGAACTGGAGCAGCGTCGGGCAGTACCGGGAGGAGCAGGCCAAGGCGCACGCGCTGACCGCGCCGCTGTACGCGGCGTTCGCTGCCAAGCCCGTGACCGCACTGGCGCGCGACCCGCAGGCGATGGCCGTCGGCGAGCGCCTGTTCGCCAACACCTGCGCTGCCTGCCACGGCGCCGACGCGCACGGCAGCAAGGGCTTCCCGAACCTCACCGACACCGACTGGCTTTGGGGCGGCTCACCCGAGCAAATCAAAGAGACCCTCGTGAAGGGGCGGCAAGGCGTGATGCCGCCGATCGCCGCCGCGGTCGGCACGCCGGAGGACGTGACGAACCTGGCCAACTACGTGCTCACCCTGTCGGGCGGCCCCGACAACCTGCAGGCCCAGCTCGGCCGGCCGAAGTTCGCGGTTTGCGCGGCCTGCCACGGCGCCGACGGCAAGGGCAACCCGGCGCTCGGCGCGCCCAACCTGACCGACAACGTCTGGCTGCACGGTCGTGGCGTGGCGGCGATCGTCGCGATGGTCAACAAGGGCAAGACCAACGTGATGCCAGCCCACGCCGACCGGCTGACGCCGGAGCAGATTCACGTGTTGACGGCCTATGTCTGGGGCCTGTCGAATCCGGCCACGGCGAGCCAGTGAACGCACTATGACGACGCCGACTGCAGCGCCGGCGCGGGTCGTCATCCCGATCGTTCCGGTCGCGACCCCGCCTGAGCTCGTCTCGCTCTACGAGAAGCAGAAAAAGATCTACCCGCGCTCGGTGCACGGCTGGTTCGCGCGCTGGCGCTGGGCGCTCGTGTGGTTCACGCAGGTGCTGTTCTACGGCTTGCCGTGGCTGCAGTGGAACGGCAGGCAGGCGGTGCTGTTCGAGCTCACGTCACGGCGCTTCTACATCCTCGATCTGGTGCTGTACCCGCAGGATTTCATCTACCTGACCGGCATCCTCGTGCTCTCGGCCTTCGGGTTGTTTTTCTTCACCGCGGTGGCGGGGCGGTTGTGGTGCGGCTACGCTTGCCCGCAGACCGTCTACACCGAAATTTTCATGTGGGTCGAGCACCGCATCGAAGGCGAGCGCGGCGCGCGCATGAAGCTCGATGCCGGTCCGTGGACGGCGAACAAGGTCTGGCGCAAGACCGCCAAGCATGCGGTCTGGATCGCGATCGGCCTGTGGACCGGCTTCACCTTCGTCGGCTACTTCACGCCGGTGCGCACGCTGTGGGCCGAGGCCTTCACGCTCAGCTTCGGTCCGTGGGAATGGTTCTGGGTCAACTTCTATGGCTTCGCGACCTACGGCAACGCCGGCTTCTTGCGCGAGCAGGTCTGCAAGTACATGTGCCCGTATGCGCGCTTCCAGAGTGCGATGTTCGACCGCGACACCTTGATCGTCAGTTACGACACCGCGCGCGGTGACCCGCGCGGCACGCGCGCACGCAGCGCCGACAAACAGGCGCTCGGCCTCGGCGACTGCATCGATTGCGGCCTGTGCGTGCATGTGTGCCCGGTCGGCATCGACATCCGCGACGGCCTGCAGTACGAGTGCATCGCGTGCACCGCCTGCATCGACGCCTGCGACGGCGTGATGGACAAGATGAAGTACCCGCGCGGCCTGATTCGCTACGCCACCGAAAACAGCCTGGTGCAGGGCCTCACGCGCGCGCAAATGTTCCGGCGCGTGCTGCGACCGCGCGTGCTGATCTACGGCGCGGTGCTGGTCGCGATCGCGGCGGGCTTCGCGATCAGCCTGTCGATGCGCGACACGTTCAAGGTCGACATCGTGCGCGACCGCATGACACTGGCGCGCGAGGCGGGCGACGGCCAGATCGAGAACCTCTACCGCTTGCAGCTGATGAACGCGACCGAGCAGCCGCAGCGCTACCACGTCGAGGTGCAAGGCATCGGCGGCGCGGTGCTCGCGAACGCGACCGATGTCGATGTGCTGCCGGCGCAGGCGCGCTGGGTCACGGTCGCGGTGCGGGTGCCACCGCAGACGGCGCAGGCGTTGGGGGCCGGCGCGCACCCGATCCGGTTCGAGGTGGTGGCCGTCGGCAACGAGGCCGCCAAGGTGAGCGAGCGTTCGACATTCGTCGTGCCTCGCTAGCGCTGCGACAACGGTTGCGACAAGGAGATCACGACATGACGACAGACAAGATGGGTCCGGTGCAGCCGTGGTGGCGCATCCGCATGGTGTGGTTCGCGTTCGGCGCACCGGCGCTGGTGGTCGTCGCCAGCTTCGTCACGCTGTTTTTCGCGATCCACGGGCGCGACATCCCGCTCTCGGAGATGGGGTCGGCCGAAGGTTCGACCGAGCAGGGCACCGCTCCCGCAGTGCAGGCACGCAACCATGCTGCCACCCCGCGGCGCTGAGCTGGCGTTGCGCGCCGCCGGCGTGCCGCGCCCGTTCGGCGAGCGCGCGTTGCTGATCCTCTGGCCGGCCTTCGTGATCGCCGGTGTGCTGGAGGCGCTGGTGTTCGTCGTCGTCGATCCGCTGAGCCTGCACTGGTTCAGCGCCGACCCGCTGGGTTGGTCGGCCAGCGCGGTCTATTCGGTCACGTTCCTGATCTTCTGGGGCGTGATCGCGACCTCGGCCGCGATCACGCAATTGCTCGAAGCACCGGTGTCGGGCCAGCCGCGCTGAAGTTGCCGGGGTCGCCGGAGCGCACTCGATGCGCGTGCCTTGCGCTGCGTCAAAGGCTCGCTGCCGACCTGCCGGCACGATCACGCCATGAGTTCATCGACCCCGTTCGCGCCCGCCGCTGCGCGCCTTCCAGAGGCCTTGCTGCAGCGTTTCGACACGCCCGGCCCGCGCTACACCTCGTACCCCACGGCCGACCGCTTCAGCGCCGGCTTCGGCAGCGCCGAGGCGATCCACGCGATGGCGCACCGGCCCCGCCATGCCGGCGGCACGGCGGGCGCGCCCTTGTCGGTCTACGTGCACGTGCCGTTCTGCGAATCGGTGTGCTACTACTGCGCCTGCAACAAGGTCATCACGAAGCACCACGAGCGCGCCGCCGAGTACCTCGACGCGCTCGACGACGAGATCGCGCTGGTGTGCGGTCTGCTCGGGCTCGGGCAGCCGATGTCGCAGCTGCATTTCGGCGGCGGCTCGCCCACGTTTCTCACCGATGCCGAGTTGAAGCATGTGTTCGCGACGCTGCGCCGCGCATTCGTGCTGACGCCCGATGCCGAGGTCTCGATCGAGGTCGACCCGCGTACCGTCACGCCCGCGCGCCTCGCGCATCTGCGTGAGCTCGGGTTCAACCGCATCAGCTTCGGCGTGCAGGATTTCGACCCGGCGGTGCAACAGGCGGTGCAC
>JANMWQ010000084.1:0-2264 GCA_031394085.1 Rhizobacter sp.
GGTTGACGTCGTTGTCGACCCAGACCGGTGCCGCGAAATCGGCGCGCAGGTCGTCGCGAATCGAGTAGCTGTCCCACTGCGGCATCAGCGGCGGCTCGACCAGTTGCCCGCTCGCGAAGTCGACCGGCCCCGGCACGCCGACGCCGATCGCGATCACCTGCTTCGGCTTGATGCCGCTGCGCGCGAGCAGCTCGCGCATCAGCGTGCGCATGCGCGAGAGCACGGCGGCAGGGCCATCGCGCACGTCGATGGTCTCGGCATGGCTCGCGAGCACCTGCAGATCGGGCGCGAGCACCGCGACCTCGACGCTGGTCGCGCCGAGATCGACGCAGAGCAACACACCGAGGCCGCGGTGCAACTGCAGGGTTTCGGCGCGCCGCCCGCCGGATGAAGCGCGCGGGCCGATCTGGTCGAGCCAGCCCTGTTCGATCAGCCCGGCGACGACCGCGTTGGCACGGGTCTTCGAGAACGCGAGCTGCGACGAGAGCGCATCACGCGACGGCCCGTGCGACCAGAACACGCCTTCGAGCACGCTCGATTCATTGGCCGACAACTGCGCCCAGCGACTCATCGTCTCGCGTCTCCTTCGATGTTGTGGAACCCGGCTCTGCGGCCCGATGCACAAATACTAGAAGCGCGACTTCAACCGCACAAGGGCAATCTTCGACCCGATGCAGGTTTAACTGCTGACGAGGCCGCATGCAAGTGTTGTGGGCCTTGCCCTGGAATCGCTCCCTCGCCCCTCTGGGGAAAGGGCTGGGGTGAGGGGCCGCGCCGCCACCGATGCGCGGCGTTCCGCCGGCCCTCACCCCAACCCTCTCCCAGAGGGAGAGGGAGTCAAATCGAAGCCGCTCACCGCCTGCGGCACTCGCCACACTGGGGGAGTCGACTCGCAGAGTCTCAGCGCCTGCGGTGCGCGAGCGCGGGTAATTGCGAGCGCACCGACGCGATGCGCGCCGGGTCGACCTCGGCCATTGCCACACCCTCGCCTTCGGCCACGACCGCGAGCACCTCGCCCCACGGGTCGACGACCATGCTGTGGCCGAAGGTGCGCCGGCCGTTCTCGTGCCGGCCGCCTTGCGCCGCGGCGATCACGTAGCACTGGTTCTCGACCGCCCGCGCGCGCAGCAGCAGCTCCCAGTGCGCGAGGCCGGTGGTGTGGGTGAACGCGGCGGGGACCGAGATCAGGTCGCACGGCGGCTGGCCCGCGGTGAAGCTCAGTTCGCGGTACAGCTCGGGGAAGCGCAGGTCGTAGCAGACGCTCAGGCCGATGCGGAGCGCGCCGGCCTGCAGCGCCGTCGGCGTGCTGCCAGCCAGGATCGCGATGCCTTCGTCGTAGTGCTCGAGGCCGTTGTCGTAGCGAAACAGGTGGATCTTGTCGTAGCGCGCCGCGAGCGATCCGTCGGGCGCGTAGACGCAGTTCGAGTTCAGCACCCGATCCGGATCGTTCGAGCGCATCGGCAGCGTGCCGCCGATCAGCCACACACCGTGCTCGCGCGCGGCGTCACTCAGCATCTGCTGGATCGGACCCTCGCCGGGCAGCTCGGCCACGGCGAGCTTGTCGCGATCGGCATGGCCCATCAGACAGAAGTATTCGGGCAGCGCGACAAGTTCGGCGCCGTCGCGCGCGGCCTGCGCGATCAGGCGGCGCGCGGTGGCCAGATTCGCCTCGACGCGGGTCGTGGAAACCATCTGCAGGGCGGCGATCTTCATGCGGTGAGCCTCACTTTTTCGCCGGGCTCGACGAAGCCTCTTCGGCCGACGGCACATCATCGCCGAACTTGCGCTCGGTGCGTTCGACCTTCGGGTCGGCCCACGACCCGCTGACATGAAACTCGCGCGTGCCGGCCGCTGTGAGCGGCTTCTTCAGGATCGCCTGCGCGAGGAACGCACCGAGGCCGATCGCCGGGTTGATCACGGCGTACGCGAGCGCCGCGGTACCGGCGTTGATCTCGGGCACGACGATCGCGCGCAGGTCTTGGGTTTCGCGCGCGATGTCGGCGTTGCCTTCCATCAGTACCAGCGCCTGCACGCCGCGCATGCGCAGGTTGTTGGTCACCGCGACGCCTTGCGCGATCTTCACGTCGCCGGTGATGCTGTCGAACGCGAAGCCTTCCTGGAACAGGTCGCGAAAATCGAGCGAGAGGCGCCGCGGCAGCGACTGCAGGCTGAGCACGCCGAGCAGCCGCGCGGCGCCCGGGTCGGCCTTGAGGAACTGGCCGGAGTCGACCGCCACGTTGATCTGGCCGCCGAGACTCGCGTAG
>JANMWQ010000097.1:0-7250 GCA_031394085.1 Rhizobacter sp.
ACTACCACGAGCACCGCTTTCCGCTCGACCCGCGCAGCTTTGCTGCCGTACTCGAGCCCGCCGCCGCGGCCTGCAGCGATGCGCGTGCGCGCGACGTGCTGATGCGCCTGGCGGGCGAGTTCGCGCTGCTGCCGGCGCGCAGCGCGACCGAGCCCGAAGCCATCGCGCGGCGCGAGCGCGACAAGGCCGCGCACCGCGTTGCACTGGCCGCGCTGGCGGCTGCCGATTCCGCGGTGCAGGCAGCGATCGAGGCGGCCCTGCACGCCTTCAACGCCGACGGCCCCCGCGACGCGCTGCACCAGTTGCTCGACGCGCAGGCGTACCGCCTCGCGTTCTGGCGCGTCGCCGCCGACGAGATCAACTACCGGCGCTTTTTCGACATCAACGAACTCGCGGCGGTGCGCGTCGAACACCCACCGGTGTTCGAAGCCACGCAAGGCATGGCGCTCGACCTGGCCGCCCGCGGCGTGGTCGACGGCCTGCGCATCGACCACCCCGACGGCCTGCACGATCCGGCGCAGTATTTCGAGCGGCTGCAGCACGGCTTCGCCACGCGCGCCGGCGTCACGCTGCCGGCACTCGGCGACGATGGCCGCCCGCCGCGCCCGCTCTACGTGGTGGCCGAGAAGATCGCCGCGACGCACGAGTCGTTGCCGGAGGACTGGTCGGTGCACGGCACGACCGGCTACCGCTTCGCGACCGAGATGAACGGCGTGCTGATCGACACCGCCGCCCGCGCGCGATTCGAACGCATCTGGCACCGCTTCACCGACGAAGACACCCCCTTCGAGGCGCTCGCTTACCTCGGCAAACGGGCGGTAACGCACCACGCGCTGGCCTCGGAGCTGACCGTGCTCGCGACCCAGTTGCTGCGCATCGCGCGCGCTGACCGGCGCACGCGTGACCACACCTTCAACTCGCTGCGCGGCGCAGTGGCCGAGGTGGCGGCGTGCCTGCCGGTCTACCGCACCTACCTCGTCGAACACGCCTCGGTGCAAGACCGGCGCTACATCGATTGGGCCGTGGCGCACGCGCGCCAGCGCAGCCCAGGTGCCGATGCCTCGGTGTTCGACTTCGTGCGCCGCTGCCTGCTCGGCGAGGCGCTCGCCGATGCGCCGGCCGGCGTGGCCGAAGCCGCGCTGCGCTTCGCGATGCGCTTTCAGCAGTTCAGCGCGCCGGTCGCGGCCAAGGGCGTCGAAGACACGGCGTTCTACCTCGACACGCGGCTCGCGTCGCTCAACGAGGTGGGCGGCGACCCGGCCCACTTCGGCATGACGCTGCGCGCCTTCCACCGCGCCAGCGTGGCCCGAGCGGCACGCTGGCCGCACACGATGCTGGCCACGTCGACGCACGACAACAAGCGCTCCGAAGACGTGCGCCACCGCATCGACGTGCTCTCCGAGGTGCCGGGGCCATGGCGGCTCGCGACGAGCCGCTGGCAGCGTTTGAACCGCAGCCTGCATGCGCCGCGCGTCGAAGGCAGCGGCGTCACACCAGAGACGCGCGCGGCACCGTCGGCCGCCGACGAGTACCTGCTTTATCAAACCCTGCTCGGCACCCTGCCCGCCGAGGGCCTGACCGACGCCACGCTGGGCGCCTACCGCGAGCGCATCGAGGCCTACCTGCTGAAGGCGGCGCGCGAGTCCAAAGCCCACACGAGTTGGGTCGCACCGAACACCGATTACGAAGCCGCGCTCTCGCGATTCGTCGGTGGCCTGCTGGCGCGCGTGCAGCCGAACCCGTTCCTGACCGACCTGCAGGCCCAGGCCGGTGTACTCGCCTGGTTCGGCGCGCTCAACAGCCTGACGATGGTGCTCGTCAAGTACAGCTCGCCCGGCGTGCCCGACCTGTACCAGGGCAACGAGCTGATGGACCTGAGCTTGGTCGACCCCGACAACCGCCGGCCGGTCGACTACGCACTGCGCGCACGGCATCTCGACGAGCTCGAGGCGATCGCCAGCGGCACGGGCATTGCGGACGCGGTCAACGCGTTGGCCGCGTCACCGCACGACGGCCGCGCCAAGCTGTGGTTCATCTGGCGCCTGCTGACACTGCGCTGTGACCGCCCGGCGCTGTTCGAGCGCGGCGGCTACACCGCGCTGGCGGTGCGCGGCCCGCAGGCCTCCAAAGTGATCGCTTTCGAGCGCCGCCACGGCAACGAGAAGTTGGTGGTGATCGCCGGCCGGCTGTTCGCCGGCCTGGGCTTGCCAGCGGGGCAGTTGCCGCTCGGCGAAGCGGCCTGGGGCGACACCGTTGTCGCCCTGCCCGGCTGGGCCGAGGGCGCGCAGCTCGTCGATCGGCTGAGCGGCCGAACGCTGCGCGTTCACCGCGGCGCAGTGCGTGTGGCCGATGCGTTCAGTGCGTTGCCGGGGGCCGCGCTGGTGGCCGAAGACGACCCCGTTGCGACCGCGACCGCCGGTGACGCGGAGTTCACGGCTCGTTGATGATCACCGGGTCGAGCTCGATCAACTGGCCGTTGGAGACGCGCTGAACCGTCACCGTGTACTTGAAGTTGCTCGCTTCGCTGTTGTGGTCGTAGAGCGTGGCCTTGGTGGGCTCCTTGTGCAGCGTGCGCGACGGAAACGGAAACTGCTTGCCGGGCTTCTCGACTTTCACCGCGCCTTCTTTCGGGAACACGTAGCCGGCGGTCTTGAGCGTGAACTTCAGCACCGCATCGCAGCCTTTCACGGTCAGGTGCTCCGGCGCGCAGGCAACGACTCCGGCAGCATCGACCGTGACGATCACCTGGTTGGATTTGATGGCACTCATGCTTTCACCTCGTGTAGTTATGGACGGTCTGGCACGGCCCCCGCCGCGGCGGTCAGACGTTGACGAAGATCGGCATAGGCGGGGTGCCGATAGGGAGACTCTTCGACGCGCACGGCGAGTGCGCGGGCTTCTTCGGTCGCGCCCAGCCGCAACCGGGCGTGCGCCAGCAACGTCATCGCCGGCAGCTCGCCCTTCGCGGCGCGCGACTGCAGGCGTTCGGCCGCGGCCTGCCAGTGGCGGCGGGCCTCGTCGGGCTGAGCGTCGCGCGCGAACCGGTCGCCCAGCGCGAGTTCGACGGCCGATGCGATGTGCGTCTGCTCGGCATCGAGCACCTTGCCACCCGAGACCGCGCTGCGCACCGTCGACACGAAACGCTCGACCTCGGTGCGTGGCACGGCAGGCGCACCGGTCAGCGCCATGCGGTGCAGCAGCAGGCTGCCGGCGAGCGCGACATTCCATTTATTGCGCGTGGCATCGGTCGAGAGCAACCTGGCCATGTCGTTCGCCGCGCGATCGAGGTTGGCGCCCGCAGCGGCCTGCGCGCGCAACGCGATCTCACTCTCGGCCAGCCCCAGGCGCGCGAAGGTCATGTGCGCCAGCCACTCGGTGTTGCTGCTGTCGAGGTCGACCAGCGCGGTGATCCGGGTCAGCGAGTCTTGCGCCATCTGCCGCGCCAGGTCGTACCGGCCGAGCATCAGTTGCAAGCGGCCGAGCTCGTAGCTGGCGTTGGCCAGCAGTTGCTGCGCGCGGCGGTTCTTGTCGACCTCCGGCAACTTGCCCAGCACCTCGATCTTGGTTCGCTGCGCCTCGATCGCCGGGTCGAATTCGCCTTTGGCCTCGCGCACCTTGGCGATCCAGCCCCAGTTGCTGGCGAGCTCGAAGCGCATCTCGGGCCGCGCCTCGACGATGCCGACAGAGGCATCTCGTGCGCTGGCGAAGGCCGTCTCGGCCGGGTCGAGGCGGTCGGTCTCCAAGTAGAGAACGCCGAGGTTCACGCCGGCATAGGCCGTCTCCATGCGCCAGTCGAGGTTGGCCGGGTCCAGCCCGGTGAGGCGTTGCGCCAGCGTCTGATATTGCTGGAACGACGCCTCCGCCTGCGCGACCTGACCGCGCCGGCGCGCGATGTAGCCGACCCAGTACAGGCTCTGTGCATGGTCGAAGATGCGCTGCCCGTCGCGCGGAGCGCGCGCCATCAGCTCGGCCGTGCTGTCGGCCGCACGCTGGAACACACGCATCGCTTCGTCGAGGCTGCCACGTCGTTCGGTGATTTCGCCGATCAGGTGCAGCGCCCGGGCGCGGCGGCCGAGCGAGTCGGCGTCGAGCCGGCCGGCGTCTTGCGCGGCGTAGTAGCCGAGTGCTTTGGCGCCGACGGCATCGAGCACGTCGAGCCGGCCCACGGGTTGGAGCTTCTTGCGCAGGTCGCCGAGCATGAACTCGATCAGGCCCTCGGCCTGCGCACGCTGGCGTTTGGCCTCGTTCGCTTCCCACAGCGCCACGCTTACGCCGATGCCCAACGCGGCAACGACGACACTGCTCGCGACCACGCCCAGGCGATGGCGCCTCGCGAACTTGGCGAGCCGGTAGCTCAAGGCATCGGGCCGTGCGGTGACCGGCTCGTCGTCAAGGTAGCGGCGCAGGTCGTCGGCCAGCAGCGCCGCGTTGGCATAGCGCTCGGCGGGCGACTTCTTCAGCGCCTTGACGACGATGTTGTCGAGGTCGCCGCGCAGCGCGCGCGAGAGCTTGAGCTTGGCCGCCGCCGACCCGGCGCTGGCGCCGCGCAACACGGCGTCCGACAGCCGCTTGGGCTCGGTCTCGATCACCGCACGCATCTGGTCGAGCGCCGCGGTCGTGCCGCCCGCCGTCGGGTGCACACCGCCGAGCAAGACATAGAGCAGCACGCCGAGCGCGTACACGTCGGTCGCCGTGGTGACATCGCCGCCCTGCAGCTGCTCCGGCGCCGCGTACTGCAGCGTGAAGGCTTGGCCCGCGAGCTGCGTGAGTTCGGTCGCCAGCGTCGGCACGGCCGTGTCGTCGAGCAGCTTGGCGATGCCGAAGTCGAGCAGCTTGACCTCGCCGGCGGCGGTGACGAGGATGTTCGACGGCTTCAGGTCGCGGTGCAGGATCAGCCGGTTGTGGGCATGCGCCACCGCGGCGAGCACGTCGAGAAACAGCCGCACGCGGGCCGCGAGGCCGAGCGCATGTTGCTCGCAGTAGTGCTTGATCGGCAGGCCGTCGATGTACTCGAGCACGAGGTAGGGCTGCGCCCCGGCGGCCGCCACACCGGCATCGAGCAAGCGCGCGATGTTCGGGTGCGCAAGACGGGCGAGGAAGTTGCCTTCGCGCGCGAAACGCTCCCGATCGGTGCGCGAGACCAGGCCGGCGTTCAGGAACTTGATCGCCACGTGGCCTTCGAAGCGGCCATCGCTGCGGCGCGCGAGCCAGACGCTGCCCATGCCGCCCTGGCCGAGTTCGCGCTCGACCGTGTAGGCACCGATGACTTGCCCGGCCATGCCGGCGTCGCGCAGCGCGGCGGCAGGCTCGGGCTCCGGCTCCGTGGCGCGCACCGACGCAAGCGGCGGCGAGCCGGCGTCTGGCAAAGCGGTCTTGATCACGGTCATGGACGTTCAGGGCCCCTCGGTACTGCGCGCGCGTCGCGTATTTCAACATGGCGTCAGAGCCGCGCTGGAGCGGGGCATTGCCGGTGTTGTTCGACGCTTGCGAATTCACGCAGCGGTTAGAATCCGTCCATCGGCGCAGTCACCAGTCACTGCGCCGTCGTCATTTCTGACTGAGCCAACGTCTCACCGACGCGGCGCTCGCCACACCCCTCTGCCTGCGACTGGCGCCCGATCTAGGAGCGACAGGCCGATATCCCCGCTTGGATTCCCATGACTTTTGACGAACTCGGCCTCGCCGAGCCATTGCTGCGCGCCGTGAACGAATACGGCTACACGACACCCACGCCGATTCAGGCGCAAGCGATCCCGATCGTGCTTTCGGGCGCCGACCTGATGGGTGGCGCGCAAACCGGCACCGGCAAGACCGCCGGCTTCACGCTGCCGATGCTGCACCGCCTGATGGCCAAGCCGGCCGTGCGCGATGCGAAAGGCAAGATGCCGATCCGCGCTCTCATCCTCACACCCACGCGCGAACTCGCCGCGCAGGTCGAAGAAAGCGTTCGCACCTACGGCAAGTACAGCAAGCTCACCAGCACGGTGATTTTCGGCGGTGTCGGCATGCAGCCGCAGATCGACAAACTGCGGCGCGGCATCGACATCCTCGTCGCCACACCGGGCCGCCTGCTCGACCACCTGCAGCAACGCACGATGGACCTCTCGCACATCGAGATCTTCGTGCTCGACGAGGCCGATCGCATGCTCGACATGGGCTTCATCCACGACATCAAGAAGGTGCTCGCGGTGCTGCCGGCGCAAAAGCAGAGCCTGCTGTTCAGCGCGACCTTCAGCGACGAGATCAAGGCCCTCGCCGATCGCCTGCTGAACAAGCCGGTGCTGATCGAAGTGGCGCGCCGCAACCAGACCGCCGAGACCATCGCGCAAAAGGTGCACCCGGTCGGCCGCGAGATGAAGAAGGACCTGCTGATCCACCTCATCAAGGAAAACGATTGGGACCAGGTGCTGGTGTTCACGCGCATGAAGCACGGTGCGAATCGCCTGGTCGAGCATTTGCTGAAGGCCGACATCAGCGCGATGGCGATCCACGGCATCTAGAGCCAGACCGCGCGCACCAAGGCGCTGGCCGAGTTCAAGACCGGTGACCTGACCGTGCTGGTCGCGACCGACATCGCCGCGCGCGGCATCGACATCGACATGCTGCCGCACGTGGTGAACTACGAGCTGCCCAACGTGCCCGAAGACTACGTGCACCGCATCGGCCGCACCGGCCGTGCCGGCGCCAAGGGCGAGGCGGTGTCGCTGGTGTGTGTCGACGAGAACGGTTTCTTGCGTGACATCGAGCGGCTGATCAAGCGCGAGATCCCGAAAGAAATCGTTCCCGGCTTCGAGCCGCACCCGAGCGAGAAGGCCGAGCCGATCGTGCTCGGCCGCATGGTGATCGGCGAAGGCGCCGGCCGCGGTGGCATGCGCCATCACGCCGGTGGTGGCGGCGGTGGCCGGGGTGGCAACGGCGGCGGCGGTGGTGGCGGTGGGCGTAGCGGTAGCGGTGGCGGCCAGCGTTCGGGTGGCGGCGGTGGCGCGCGCCCCGCCGGTGGCGGTGGTGGCCGCCCGCCGGCGCGTTCGGGCCCGCCGAAGCGCTGACTTTTACGAAGAACTGCGTCGCCGCGGCGGCGCAGTTACAGTGATCGGATGAGCCCTGCTTCTCCCCCATCGACGGCCGCGAAAAGCGGCCGTTCTTCTGCCCCCATCGCGCTGCTCGCCGGCGCGACCCGCCTGATCGGCCCCGCGCGGCGGCCGCTGTTGCACGCCACCCCCGCGGATGCGCACACCCACCTGCTCGTCCGG
>JANMWQ010000152.1:0-1528 GCA_031394085.1 Rhizobacter sp.
GATTGATGGTCTTCGGCGCGGTACGTGAACCTGCCGAACGGCGAGTCCACCTGCAGGCCTTCGAACGCGGTCACCAGCTTGTCGGCCTCGGTGCTCCTGGCCTTCTTCACGCCGGCCGCGATCGACTTGATCATCGTGTAGCCGACGACCGAGCCGAGGCGCGGGTAGTCCTTGTACTTGCCGTGGTACGCGAGGAAGAAGGCCTTGTGCTCGGGCGTCTGGATGCCGTACCAAGGGTAGCCGGTGACGATCCAGCCGTTCGGCGCGTCTTCTTTCAGCGGGTCGAGGTATTCGGGCTCGCCGGTCAACACGCTGACCACGTCACGCCCCTGAAACAGGCCGCGCGTCGTGCCCTCGCGCACGAACTTGGTCAGGTCGGCGCCGAACAGCACGTTGAAGATCGCGTCGGGTTTGGCATCGGCCAGCGCCTGCACCACGCTGCCGGCATCGAGCTTGCCGAGCGGCGGCGCCTGCTCGGCGACGAACTCGACATCGGGTTGCGCGGCCTTCAGCAACTCCTTGAATGCGGCGACTGCCGACTGGCCGTACTCGTAGTTCGGGTAGACGACGGCCCAGCGCTTCTTCTTGAGCTTGACGGCCTCGGGCACCAGCATCGCAGCCTGCATGTAGGTGCCGGGGCGCAGGCGGAAGGTGTACTTGTTGCCGCTGCCCCAGATGATCTTGTCGGTCAGCGGCTCGCCAGCGAGGTAGAAGAATTTTTTCTGCTTCGCGAAGTCGGTCAACGCCAGGCCGGTGTTCGAGAGAAACGCGCCGGCCAGCACGTCGATCTTCTCGCGCGAGACCAGTTCCTCGGCCGCTCGCACTGCATCGCCAGGGCTGGCGTTGTCGTCGCGCGTGATCAGCTCCAGCTTCTTGCCGTTGACGCCGCCGGCCGCGTTGATCTCTTCGACCGCGAGCTCCATGCCCTTCCTGTAGGGCTCGAGAAAGGCGGGCTGCGCCTTGTATCTGTTGACCTCGCCGATTCTGATCGTCGGGCCGCCTTGCGCGTGCACGTTCGAGAAGGCGAGCGCGGCGGCGGCGGCGGCGAGCAACAGGGGGCGGCGTTGGATCATCGAAAGCTCCTTGAGGGAAGGCGGGTCAGAGACGAATTGTGATGGCGACGAAGGCGGCGCAAATCAGCGCAAGCCGTCCTCGCCCTTGATGTCGTGGGCCTGCAATCCACCGATGCGCGGCAGCGGTCGGCCGCTGTCGGTGACGACGACGCAGACGACGATCTCGTTGGCGCGCGGCGCGTCCGATACCCGCGCTTCCATCGCGTCGAAGTGGCTGCGCACGAAAGCAGCGTCTTTGTGGCCGACTGGCACGTCGATCGCCGTACCGAGGCCGCCGCGCTTCTTGGCCGAGGGCACGAGCGCTGCGCCCTTTTCGACCGCTTGGCGCAGCGACGCACCGAGCTTGGGGTGAAGGATGGCCGCGGCGTGCTCGAGCTCGCCAGCCTCGCCGACGATCGCCGCCTTGCCGTAGCTTTGCGCCTGCCCCGGCGCGATGCCGAGCGCCGCGACGCATT
>JANMWQ010000161.1:0-3898 GCA_031394085.1 Rhizobacter sp.
CAAGTGGTTCAAGGTGGTCAGCTACGGCCTGACCGCCGATGAAGCCATCGACTACGACGCGATGGAGCGCACCGCCCTCGAACACAAGCCGAAGCTGATCATCGCCGGCGCCTCGGCCTACAGCCTGAAGATCGACTTCGCACGCTTCGCCAGGGTAGCGAAAGACATCGGTGCGATCTTCATGGTCGACATGGCGCACTACGCCGGCCTGATTGCCGCCGGCGTCTACCCGAACCCGGTGCCGCACGCCGATGTCGTCACGTCGACCACCCACAAGAGCCTGCGCGGCCCGCGCGGTGGCATCGTGCTCATGAACGACGAGAGCGTCGCCAAGAAGATCAACAGCGCGATCTTCCCCGGCATCCAGGGCGGTCCGCTGATGCATGTGATCGCCGCCAAGGCCGTCGCGTTCAAGGAGGCGCTGCAGCCGGAGTTCAAGGTCTACCAGCAGCAAGTGGCGAAGAACGCGGTGGTGCTCGCTGAGACGCTGATCGAGCGCGGTCTGCGCATCGTCAGCGGCCGCACCGAATCGCACGTGATGCTGGTCGATCTGCGCCCGAAAAATCTCACCGGCAAAGAGGCCGAGAACTTGCTCGGCGCCGCGCACATGACCTGCAACAAGAACGGCATTCCGAACGACCCGCAAAAGCCGATGGTCACCAGCGGCATCCGGCTCGGCACGCCAGCCATGACGACGCGTGGCTTCAAAGAAGAACAGGCGCGCCAGACCGCCCACCTGATCGCCGACATCCTCGACAAGCCGAACGACGCTGCGGTGAGCGCCGCGGTGAAGGCCAAGGTCGCGGTGTTGACGAAAGATTTCCCGGTCTATCGATAAGCAGTCGAGAAGGGGTCCCGCCAGCGACTCCAACCCATGCGTTGCCCTTTTTGTTTTAATGAAGAAACGCTGTTCGTCGAGTCCCGGGACTGCGACGAAGGCGACGTGGTGCGCCGCCGCCGCCGCTGCCACAGCTGCGACAAGCGCTTCACGACCTACGAACGGCCCGAGATCGCGCTGCCGTCGGTCGTCAAGAAAGACGGCACGCGGGCCGAGTTCGACGCGTCGAAAATCCGCGCCTCGATGACGCTGGCGCTGCGCAAGCGCCCGGTCAGCGTCGAGCAGATCGACGCTGCCATGGAGCGCATCCAGGAAAAGCTGCTCAACAGCGGCGCCAAAGAAGTGCCCTCCACCCGCCTCGGCGAGCTCGTGATGCGCGAGTTGAAGCGCATCGACAAGGTCGCGTACGTGCGCTTCGCGTCGGTGTACCGCAGCTTCGAGGATGTCGACGAGTTCAGGCAGCTGATCCGGGACATCTGAGGACCGCCGGCCGGGTTCGATGACCACCACCCCCGACCGGGGGTGACGAGTGGGGGGAGCCCGCAAGGGGCGGCTCGGCTCCCACCTCTGCGGGTCGCGCCGATCGGCGCCGTTTTCTACAGTCCGTGCATCGGTTCACACCCCGGAGCACAGATGAAAACCAGCACCTCTTCAGCGCTGCTCGGCGTCACGCTGATCGAAGCCTGCATCGTGCTCGCGATCACGGCGATCGTCGCCGGCAGCGCGGCGCCGGGCATGCAGAGCCTGATCGACGCGCGCCGCCTCGAAGGCGCAGCGACCCAGCTCGCGACCGACATCCAGTTCGTCCGCTCCGAGGCCGTGGCCCGCAACGAAGCGCTGCGCCTGAGCATGCACACCGCCGCCGCCGGCAGCTGCTACGTGGTTCACACCGGCAACGCCGACCAGTGCAGCTGCGCCGCCGCCAGCGGCCCCGCGCTGTGCAGCGGCGGTGCGCGCGAGGTCAAGACCGTGACGATCACGACCGCCGACCGCGTCGGCCTGCAGGCGAACGTGGCCTCGCTGCTGTTCGACCCACTGCACGGCACGAGCACGCCGACCGGCACCTTGCGTTTGACCGGCACGAGCGGCCGCGCGGTCCACCACGTCATCAACGTCATGGGGCGCGTTCGCTCCTGCTCGCCGCAAGCCGCGGTGCCCGGCTACCGCGCCTGCTGAATCGTCGGAGAACCGCCATGCAAACCCAGCCCCAATCCAATTCCCGCGAACGCGGTTTTACGCTGATCGAGCTGATGATCGGCGTGGCGGTCACCGGCATCCTGTCGAGCGTCGCGCTGCCGAGCTTCGAGGGCCAGCTGCAGAAGTCGCGCCGCGCCGACGTGCTGGTCGCGACGATGACGGTGCAGGCCGCTCAGGAGCGCTTTCGAAGCAACACCGCCGCCTACGGCAACCTGGCCGAGATCGGCGTGGCGGGCACATCGGGCGCCAAGCACTACACGCTGCAGATCACCGCCAACGATGCCGACGGCTTCGAGCTCCTTGCCACCGCGAGCGGCCTGCAAGCCCGCGACGTGGCCTGCCGCCACATGAAGCTCACGTCGACCGGCATGAATTTGGCCTACGCCTCGGGCGGCGATGCGACGGTCGCGAATCCGGCCGCGGTGAACCAGAAATGCTGGTCGCTGTGATGAAGACGCATCGCTTGCAGCGCGGGCTGTCGATCGTCGAGCTGCTGGTCGGCGTCGTGATCGCGCTGTTCATCGCTGCGGCCGGCACCACCTTGCTTGCGAACCACCTGCGCGAGAACCGCGCCCTGCTGCTCGAAGCGCGCCTGATGCAAGACCTGCGCACCGCCGCCGACCTGATTTCGCGCGACCTGCGCCGGGCCGGCTACTGGGGCGCAGCGGTCGATGGCGTCTGGAGCGACGGCGCGAGCAGCGTCGCCGCGAACCCGTATGCCGCGCTGTCGCCAGCGGCCGCTGCTTCCGATGCAACGAGCTTTGGCTATTCACGCGACGCGACCGAGAACCACACGGTCGACAGCAACGAGCAGTTCGGCTTTCGGCTGCGCAACGGCGCGATCGAGATTCAGCTCGGCGCCGGCAACTGGCAGGCGCTGACCGATGCCGGCACGTTGACGATCACACAGTTCACGGTAACGCCGACGGTGCAAAGCGTGAGCTTGGAGGCCTTCTGCGCCGTGCCCTGCCCGCCCGCGAGTGCAGTCACCGCAGCCTGCGGACCGCAGCAGCAGGTGCGCAGCCTCGCGCTCGCCATCACGGGCCGCCTCGTCACCGACGCGTCGGTCAAGCGCAGCCTGCGCAGCAGCGTGCGCCTGCGCAACGACCTGGTCGTCGGCGCTTGCGCGGCCTGAGGGGAACTCCATGCCGATCACCGCATCCACCCGCAACGACCAGCGCGGCGTCGCTGCCCTCGTCGTCGTGATGGTTCTCTTGCTGGCGATGGTGCTCGCGGCGGTGTTCACGAACCGCAGCCTCGTGTTCGAGCAGCGCACGTCGGCGAACCAGTACCGCTCGACCCAGGCGTTCGAAGCGGCCGAGGCCGGCATCGAGTGGGCGCTGGCGCAGCTCAACACGAACCAGCGCATCGGCGCCGATTGCGAGCCGAGCGCCGACCCGGCGGCCGGCTCTTTCCGCAGCCGCTACCTGTCGATCGCACCGACCACCGGCGTGCTGACGCCGACGCTCTGGAACAACGCCGGCGCCGCGACGCCGCTCTACGCCAGTTGCGTGCGCGCCGGCACCGGCTGGACGTGCAGTTGCCCGACGCACGGCCTGCCGACGCTGCCGGCAGCGTCGGCATCGATGCCGGCGGCCGCGTTCTCGGTGCAGTTCATGCCGGCCGGCAAGCCGGGCGTCGTGCGCGTCGTCGCGAACGGCTGCACCCGCCTGGCCGGCGTCTGCGCCGCAGGCTCGACCGGCCGGGCCGATGCGAGCGCGAAGATCGAGGTCGCATTCGGCCTCGTCGCCGGCCTGCGCACGCCGCCGGCCGCGACCGTGACGACCCGCACCGGCTTCGACGCCGGCAGCGCGACGATCGGCCTGCACAACGCCGATCCGGCGACCGGCATCGCGGTCAACG
>JANMWQ010000165.1:0-4032 GCA_031394085.1 Rhizobacter sp.
ATGGGCGCAGCCACGCTGCTGCTGACGCACAACATCGAGACGCTCGGCCAGATGAGCTGCAACCCGTCGATCGGCGGGATCGGCAAGGGCCACCTCGTCAAAGAGGTCGACGCGCTCGGCGGCGCGATGGCCGCGGCGACCGACGAAGCCGGCATCCAGTTCCGCATCCTGAACGGCTCGAAAGGCCCGGCCGTGCGCGCGACGCGGGCCCAGGCCGACCGGATCCTCTACAAGGCGGCGATCCGCCAGCGCCTCGAGAATCAACCGAATCTGTGGCTGTTTCAGGGCGCGTGCGACGACTTGATCCTCGAAGGCGACCGCATTGCAGGTGCCATCACGCAAGTGGGCATTCGCTTCAAGTCGCGCGCGGTGGTGTTGACCGCCGGCACCTTTCTCGACGGCAAGATTCACGTCGGCCTGCAAAGCCACAGCGCCGGGCGCGCGGGCGACCCGCCCGCGATGGCGTTGTCGGCCCGGCTCAAGGAGCTGAAGCTGCCGCAAGGGCGACTCAAGACCGGCACGCCACCGCGCCTCGACGGCCGCTCGATCGACTTCAGCCTGTTGACCGAACAGCCAGGTGACGGTGTTGTGGGCGCCGATGGCTCGGCGCCGAGCGCGCCGATGCCGGTGTTCAGCTTCATGGGCAACGCCTCGCAGCACCCGCGGCAGGTGCCGTGCTGGATCACGCACACCAACGCGCGCACGCACGAGATCATCCGCGCGGGCTTCGACCGCAGCCCGATGTTCACCGGATTGATCGATGGCGTGGGCCCACGCTACTGCCCCAGCATCGAAGACAAGGTGAGCCGGTTCGCCGACAAGGATTCGCACCAGATATTTCTGGAGCCCGAAGGATTGACGACGCACGAGTTCTATCCGAACGGCATCTCGACCTCCCTGCCCTTCGATGTGCAACTCGCTGCCGTGCGCAGCATGGTCGGGCTGGAGAACGCCCACATCCTGCGCCCGGGCTATGCGATCGAGTACGACTACTTCGACCCGCGTGAGCTGAAGGCGAGTTTCGAGACGCGTTCGATCGGCGGCCTGTTTTTCGCCGGCCAGATCAACGGCACGACCGGCTACGAAGAGGCCGCGGCGCAGGGCCTGTTCGCCGGCATCAACGCCGCGCTGCAGGTGCGAGGTGCCGAGCCGTGGCTGCCGCGCCGCGACCAGGCCTACCTCGGCGTGCTGGTCGACGACCTGATCACCAAGGGCGTGACCGAGCCGTACCGCATGTTCACGAGCCGCGCCGAGTTTCGTCTGCAACTGCGCGAAGACAACGCCGACCTGCGGCTGACCGAGGCGGGCCGCGCGATGGGCCTGGTCGACGACGCCCGCTGGGCAGCCTTCAATCGCAAGCGCGATGCGGTCGCGCGCGAGATGGAGCGGTTGCGTTCGACCTGGGTGCATGCGAGCGCCCTGCCGCCCGTCGACGCGACTCGCCTGCTCGGCGCACCGATCGAGCACGAGTACAGCTTGGCCGAACTGCTGAAACGGCCGGATGTGGATTTCGACGGTATCGCCGAGATCGCTGCGATCGCTCGACCTGATGCTGCTGTTTCACGTGAAACATTGCACGTCGAGTTCGGCGTGTTGCTGGCCGACTCGGTCATCGAGCAGGCGCAGATCAGCATCAAGTACGCCGGCTACATCGACAAACAGAACCGCGACGTTGAACGGGCGGCGTCTTACGAGTCGCTGCGGTTGCCCGACGAGATCGATTACTCGCAGGTGATGGCCCTGTCGTTCGAGGCACGTCAGAAATTGAGCCTTCATCGACCGGAAACCTTGGGCCAAGCCTCACGCTTGTCGGGCATCACGCCGGCCGCGATCTCGTTGATTCTGGTTCACCTGAAAAAGGGTCGCTTCAAAGGTTTTGCGACGCTGCCCGCCACCGATGCGGTGACCTCGGCGTACTGATGGACGCCGGAGTCGAGTTGCTGCGGCCAGCGCTGCGGGCTGCGGCCGAGCGGCTTGCGCTGGCCGTTTCTGAACCGCAGGCCGACGCCCTGCTCGCCTACCTTGCGCTGCTGCAACGCTGGAACGCGCACTACAACCTGACCGCCGTGCGTGACCCGGCGCAAATGCTGACCCAACACCTGGCCGACTGCCTCGCGGTGGTTGCACCACTGCGCCGCGAGATCGGAGCCAACCCGGCCAGGCTGCTCGATGTCGGCAGCGGTGGGGGCCTGCCCGGCGTCGTGATCGCGATTCTGGATCCGCAGATCGATGTGAGCTGTGTCGATGCTGTCGGCAAAAAAGCTGCGTTCTTGCAGCAAGTTGCCGGCGAGTTGCGGCTGCCCAACCTGCGTTCGCACCATGCGCGCGTCGAGCAGATGAGGGCGGTGCCGTTCGATGTCGTGACCTCACGCGCCTTCGCGTCGTTGGTCGACTTCACCGGATTGACCCGCCAGCATCTGTCGCCTGGTGGCGTCTGGATGGCGATGAAAGGCAAGGCGCCGACTGACGAATTGGCGCTGTTGCCCGAGACGGTAGACATGTTTCACGTGGAACAACTCGCGGTTCCGGGGTTGAAGGCCGATCGCTGCCTCGTCTGGATGCGTCCGAGACGCTGAATCCGGTTCAGTGGCGCAGCACCGCTCTTTATAATTCGGCTGGCGATTTCGCCTTCTTCTCCAACTCCGAGCGCCCATGGCCAGAATCTTCTGCATCGCCAACCAAAAGGGCGGCGTCGGCAAAACGACCACGACCGTGAACCTCGCCGCCGGGCTGACGCAGATCGGCAAGCGCGTGCTGGTCGTCGATCTCGACCCGCAAGGCAATGCGACCATGGGCTCGGGCGTCGACAAGCGCGCGCTGGAACTCACGATTTACGACGTGCTGCTCGAAAACGCGACGATCGCCGAAGCTCGGCAAGCGAACACCAAAGCCGGTTACGACGTCCTCGGCGCCAACCGCGATTTGGCCGGCGCCGAAGTCGAGCTGGTGGCGCTCGAGCGGCGCGACAAGCGGCTCAAGGGCGCGCTCAAAGCGGTCGATGCCGACTACGACTTCGTGCTGATCGACTGCCCGCCTTCGCTGAGCTTGCTGACGCTCAACGGCCTGTGCAGCGCGCACGGCGTGGTGGTGCCGATGCAATGCGAGTACTTCGCGCTCGAAGGCCTGAGCGACCTGGTCAACACGATCAAGCAGGTGCACGCGAATCTCAACCCCGACCTGGAAATCATCGGTTTGCTGCGGGTGATGTTCGACCCGCGCATCACGCTGCAGCAGCAGGTCAGCGAGCAACTGAAATCGCACTTCGGCGACAAGGTGTTCAACACCGTGATCCCGCGTAACGTGCGATTGGCCGAGGCGCCGAGCTACGGTTTGCCAGGCGTCGTTTTCGACCCGGCCTCGAAAGGCGCGGTCGCGTTCGTCGAGTTCGCGAAGGAAATGTCGGCCCGGCTCGGTGAGCCGGCAGCCGTCATCGCCTGACGAGCATGACCGACGGCGAGTTGAATCCCGCGTTCGACTCCAACCTGCTGTCGCGCATCGAAGACGCCGGCCTGAACGCGAGCGCCCCGCCGCAGCAGCGCTGGCTCGACGGCTGGCTCGTGCGCTTCTCACCTGGCAAGGCCAAGCGCGCACGCTGCGTCAACGCGGTGGCTGCCGGGCGGCTGCCGGTAGCGGAACGGCTCGACGCCTGCGCGCGGGTGCTCGCCGAAGCCCAGTTGCCGTTGATCGTCCGCATCACGCCCTTCACATTGCCGACCGGGCTCGACGCGATGCTGGCCTCACGAGGCCTGCGACGCTTCGACGACACGCGCGTGATGGCGCTCGCGGACCTGGCCACGTTCGAGGTGCCCGCTGAAAGCGGCATGGCGATCCGATCGATCGGCCTCGAAGCGTTCGCGCGGCGCATCGGCGCCTTCCGTGGCTCGCTGGCCGCGCAGTGCGAGGCCCACGCCCAACGGTTGCTGAATTCACCGGTACCGTTCTTTGCGTTCGAATTACAAGCCGACGGCGAACCCGTCGCGTGCGGCCAATTCGCGCTCGAAGGCGATCTCGTCGGGCTGTACGACGTATTCA
>JANMWQ010000173.1:0-5360 GCA_031394085.1 Rhizobacter sp.
TTCGACACCTTCGGCGTCGTGCCGCCCGGTTTCGGCATCGTGCACCAGGTGAATCTGGAGTACCTCGCACGCGGCGTTCACAAGGCCAGAGACAAGGCCACGAAAGAGACCGTTTACTACCCCGATTCGCTGGTCGGCACCGACAGCCACACGACCATGATCAACGGCATCGGCGTGGTCGGCTGGGGCGTCGGCGGCATCGAGGCCGAGGCCGGCATGCTGGGGCAGCCGGTGTACTTGTTGACGCCCGATGTCGTCGGCTTCGAGTTCACCGGCCGGCTGCGTGAAGGCGTGACCGCGACCGACCTGGTGCTCACGGTGACCGAGATCCTGCGCAAAGAAAAGGTCGTCGGCAAGTTCGTCGAGTTCTTCGGCGAGGGCACGAGCCAGTTGCCGCTGCCCGACCGCGCAACCATCGGCAACATGGCGCCCGAGTACGGCGCGACGATGGGTTTCTTCCCGGTCGACGAGAAAACGATCGAGTACTTTCGCGGCACCGGCCGCACCACGGCAGAGATCGAGGCCTTCGAGGCCTACTTCAAGGCGCAGGGGCTGTTCGGCGCGCCGCGCGCGGGCGAGGTCGACTACACCCAGGTCGTGACGCTCGACCTCGGCACCGTCACACCGAGCCTGGCCGGCCCGAAGCGCCCGCAAGACCGGATCGAGCTCGGCAACGTCACGTCGCAATTCATCTCGCTGTTCAGCAAGCCACCGACCGAAGCCGGCTTCAACCAGCCGGCCGCGCAACTGCACACCCGCCACATGGTGCGCGCGGCCGATGCCGCCGACAAGGTGCCGCCCGCCGCCCCGGCGAACGCACCGGGCGCACCGCGCGAGGTGGTCGAGATGGCGAGTGGGCACCCGATGCTGGAGGCCGCGCAATCGGAGGCCGCTTCGAAGCAGCCGAAGGTCGGCGACATGTCGCTCGGCCACGGCGACGTGCTGATCGCCGCGATCACCTCGTGCACCAACACCTCGAACCCGAGCGTGATGATCGCAGCCGGCCTGCTCGCGAAGAAGGCAGTCGAAGCCGGGTTGAAGGTGGCGCCGCACATCAAGACCTCGCTCGCACCGGGCTCGCGCATCGTCACCGAGTACCTCGAGAAGGCGGGCCTGCTGCCCTACCTCGAAAAGCTCGGCTTCGCCCTCGCGGCCTACGGCTGCACCACCTGCATCGGCAATGCCGGCGACCTGCGCCCCGAGTTCAACGAGGCGATCGCGCAAAACGACCTGATCTGCGCCGCGGTGCTCTCGGGCAACCGCAATTTCGAGGCGCGCATCCACCCGAACATCAAAGCCAACTTTCTGGCGAGCCCGCCGCTGGTGGTGGCGTATGCCATCGCCGGCACGGTGCTCAAAGACGTGATGACCGAGCCGCTCGGCAAAGGCAAGGGCGGGCGCGATGTGTACCTCGGCGACATCTGGCCGACCAGCGACGAGATCTACGCGCTGATGAAGTACGCGATGAACGGCAAGGCCTTCAAGGCCAACTACGACAAGGTCGCCAAAGAACCCGGCAAGCTGTGGGAGAAGATCAAGGGCGTCAAAGGCCAGGTCTACGACTGGCCGGGCTCGACCTACATCGCGAAGCCGCCGTTCTTCGACGGCTTCACGATGAAACCGGCCGAGGTCGCTGCGGGTCAGGATCGAAACATTCGGGGTGCGCGCGCGATGGCGCTGTTCGGCGACTCGATCACGACCGACCACATCTCGCCGGCCGGCTCGATCAAGGAGTCGTCACCCGCCGGCCTCTGGCTCAAGGCCAACGGTGTGCAAAAAGCCGACTTCAATTCCTACGGCTCGCGCCGCGGCAACCACGACGTGATGATGCGCGGCACCTTCGCCAACGTGCGCATCAAGAACCTGATGATTCCGGCCGGCGCCGACGGCTCGCGCGAGGAAGGCGGCGTGACCCTGTTTCAACCGTCCGGCGACAAGATGTTCATCTACGACGCTGCGATGAAGTACATCGCGCAAGGCACGCCGACCGTGATCTTCGCCGGCGAGGAATACGGCACCGGCTCGAGCCGCGACTGGGCCGCGAAGGGCTCGCAATTGCTCGGCGTGAAAGCGGTCGTGGCGCGCAGCTTCGAGCGCATCCACCGCAGCAACCTGGTCGGCATGGGTGTGCTGCCGTTGCAGTTCAAGGGCACGGATTCGTGGGAGTCGATCGGCATACAAGGCGACGAGACCTTCGACATCGAACTCGCCGACGAGATTCGCCCGCAACAGGACGCGACGCTGGTGATCACCGACGCATCCGGCCGATCACGCAAGGTGCCGCTGGTGCTGCGCATCGACACGCCGATCGAGGTCGACTACTACAAGCACGGCGGCATATTGCCGTTCGTGCTGCGGCAGCTGCTGGCGGCGTGAGTGCCTAGCGGCGGGCCCAGTCGTCGGGGTCGAAACCGACGGTGATCGAACCGTCGGCCCATTCGACCACCGGCCGCTTGATCACGCTCGGGTGACTGCGCATCACGGCGACCGCACCGGCCGCGTCGACAGCGCTGTTGCGCACGGCGTCGTCGAGCTGGCGCCAGGTCGTGCCCTTGCGGTTGAGCAGCCGTTCCAAGCCGACTTGACCGACCCACGCGTCGAGTCGATCGGCCGGCACGCCGGACCTTTTGAAGTCATGGAACAGCATCGTGCGGCTTTGCGCTTGGCACCAGGCGCGGGCTTTCTTGACCGTGTCGCAGTTCGGAATGCCGTACATGCAGGGCAGCGCGATCGACCCCACGACTGCGCGCCTATTTCACGCCGGAGGGCGGCAGTTGAAATCCCACCGGCACTTTTCCCCATGCGTGGCCGGGCACCTTCCATTCGAGCCGGGCGCCGGGGCTGGTGGGCTGGGTCTCGATGTAGCTGAGCCGCCCGGCGTACATGTCGAGCGTGATCGCGCGCTGCGGTGGCTGGCCGATCGTCGAGACGGTGCCCGAACCCGACAGGCGCAACTGCACCGGCCCGGGAATCGGCTGGTGAATCCAGCCGCGCCCGTTGCGCAGGCCCGTGCCCACCGGCAACGAACCGCACATGCCCGCGGCCACCGCACCGACTGCATCGGTCTCGGTGAACGCGGGTTTGTCGACGGCTGCGGCGTGGCCGGTGATCAGCGTCAACAGGAGGACGAGTGCACGCATGAGCAAAGCATCGGGTTGTTCGTGGGGGCGGGTCGCCGGGTTAGACCACAGGCGAGGTTCGATTGTCTCATCGCGTCATTCGCGCTGGTTCGGCCCATCGCAGGCCGGATCGGTGCCGATGCTGGCATCGATCACGGTCTGGCTCGCGTCCCCGACCGAAACCTGATACCAAACGCAGTCGCCACCGTCGAAGCGGTAGTTCCAGACGCGCGCGCGCGGGTGCTGCACGCCGAACACCCAGGCCGGGCGACCGAAGCGCCTGCGCAATTCGTCGGCTGTCAGGCCCGGCTCGATGGTCGCGAGGTTCAACTCGGTGAGCACCTGCTGCGAAGAAACCAACAGGCCGCTCTTGTCGAAATCGAGCATGTAGGTCTGCTTGCCGAACGCGCCCTGCGCGAACTCGAGTCGCGTGCCGCCGCCCAGCAACGCGTACTCGCCGGTCGGGCCGAACCACGTCGCGCGGGCCTGCGCGATCGGCGCACCAAGCGGCAGGCCGCCGGGGGCGAGCGTGGTGCAGCCGACGAGCAACGCCAGCATGGCGAGCGCCGAGAACAGCGCCGGGCGCCGCAACGATTTTTCGGCAAGCATCTTCGTCTTCATGTCGTCTCCACGGTCCGGCTTCGAGTCTCATTTTGAACCGATCCGCAGCGTCGGGTTCGGTCGCCGACAGCCTCCTAGAATCACTGCATGACACCCTCTCCCCTGCCATTCGTGCAAATGCTCGACCACGGCATCCACGTCATCGACACCGGCTTTCACCGCGATGCGTTCGACGCGGCCTACCTGATCGTCGAGCACGGCCGCGCGGCCTTCGTCGACACCGGCACCAACGACTCGGTGCCGCGCCTGCTGGCCGCACTCGATGCCGCCGGTGTGGCGCGCGACGCGGTCGACTTCGTGATCGCGACGCACGTGCACCTCGACCACGCCGGCGGCGTCGGTCGGCTGATGCAGCAGCTGCCGCACGCGCAGCTCGTCGTGCACCCGCAGGGCGCACCGCACCTGATCGAGCCGAGCCGCCTGATGGCCGGCGCGCGGGCGGTGTATGGCGACGAAGAAGTCGCGCGCACTTACGGCGAAGTGATCGGCGTGCCGGCCGAGCGCGTGCTGCGCACGGCTGATGAGATGACGCTCGAGATCGCCGGCCGGCCGCTGAAGTTTCTCGACACGCCCGGCCACGCACGCCACCACCACTGCATCTGGGACGCGCGCAGCCGCGGCTTCTTCACCGGCGACACTTTCGGCCTGTCGTACCGCGAGCTCGACACCGCGCAGGGCGCTTGGTCGATGCCGACGACGACGCCGGTGCAGTTCGAGCCCGAGGCGCTGCGCCACTCGATCGAGCGCATGCTGGCGTACGCTCCCGAGTGCATGTACCTGACGCACTACGGTCGCGTCGGCGATGTACCGCGTCTGGCCGGCCTCTTGCTGACCCAGCTCGACGCGATGGTCGCGCTCGCGGTCGGGCTGCCCGACGACGCGCATCGGCATGCGGCGCTGACGGACGGCTTCATCGCGATCCACCTGCGCAGCCTCACCGCGCACGGCAGCGCGCTCTCCGAGTCGCGCGTGCGTGAGCTGCTCGCGATGGACCTCGAACTCAACGCGCAAGGCATCGCCGTGTGGCTCGACCGCAGACAAAAACGATCCGCAGGAGCCGCCGCATGAGCCCCGCACGGCCGCCCGAAGGGGCTCGCACCGCAGTGCGCAGCACAGAGGTATTCCAGTGACCGCCGTTCACTTCCACCTCGAAGGCCAGGTCGCGATCGTGACCGGCGCGTCGCAAGGCATTGGCGCCGCCTGCGCCGAGCGGCTCGCGCACGATGGCGCGGCGGTCGCGCTGTGGGATGTCGACGACGCGCGCGGCAGTGCGCTCGCCGCGAGCCTGAATGCGCGCGGACAGCGCGCGATCTACGCGCATTGCAACGTTGCCGATGCGCGCGAGGTCGAAGCCGCGCTGGCGGCCACGCTGCAAGCTTTCGGGCGAGTCGACGCGCTGATCAGCAACGCCGGCATCTTCAAGGCCGCCGACTTTCTCGACATCACCGAGGCCGACTGGGACGCGGTGATCGGCGTGAACCTCAAAGGCGCCTTCCTCGTCGGCCAGGCGGTCGCGCGCGCGATGGTGGCGGGCGGCCGGCCCGGCGCGATCGTCAACATGAGCTCGGTCAACGGCATCATGGCGATCCCGAGCATTGCGAGCTACAACGCGAGCAAGGG
>JANMWQ010000189.1:0-2428 GCA_031394085.1 Rhizobacter sp.
GCTGCTCGCGATGCGCTACGTCGGCAGCCAGGAGCTGGCGCACTTTTTGTGGGCCGCCGCGCTCGCGCCGGCCGCTTTCGTCTTCGATGTGTTCGACGGCCGCATCGCGCGCCATCGCCAAACCCATTCGGCACTCGGCCGCGAACTCGATTCGCTCGCCGACATCGTCTCGTTCGGCCTCGGCCCCGCGGCGCTCGCGTACGCCGCCGGCATGACCGGCGGCTGGGACGCCGTGGTGCTGATGTACTTCGTCTGTTGCGGGGTCTCGCGGCTGGCGCGCTACAACGTCACCGCCGAGACGCTCTCGGCCGGCGCCGACAAGGTCGCGTACTTCGAAGGCACGCCGATACCGACGAGCGTGGCGCTCACCGCCGTGCTCGCGTTCGCAGCCTGGCGGGGCAACATCGGCGATTCGCTCTGGGGCGGCGTGTGGGCCATCGGCCCGTGGGCGCTGCACCCGCTCGTGGCGCTGTTCGCGCTGTCGGGCACGTTGATGGTCAGCAAGACACTGCGGACACCGAAGTTCTAGGCGCGTCGCGCGGCGCGTGCCAGCATCTGGCTGGCCAGCATCTCGGAGCTCACCGAACGCTCCAGCGACGAGCGCGACAGGCCCGACTGCGCGTAGTGCAGGTTCTCGTAGACCTCGGCCGCGGCCGGGTGCGCGCCAAGCACGGCTTGGAGCGCGTCGTCGGGCATCTCTTGCGAGAGCGCGACGCCGAGCTGGCGCACCAGCGCGCGGTATTGGTCGGCATCGAAGGCCTGGCCGCTGGTCTCGACCCGCTCCAGCAGACGCGCCAGCGCGATCGCGGTTTCGAGTCGGTTCTTGAGGGATACGCGTTGGGCGGCGGTCATGGTGGGTTCTCCGGCGGCGGGTTCGACATGCGCGAACCCATGACACCGGAGTTTTGGGCGCTTACGCGAAGTTCAAGGTGCGCCGAACGCGCAGTGCGGCACGCGCATCCAAGGTTTTTGAACGCGCTCGTCAATCGTGGCGCACGCGGGGTCTTTGGCGCACGGCTAGATTCAGCGAATTGCCGCCCACGCACCCACCCCCACGAAACCGCCCATGAAGACTTTTCTGATCGCCTCACTCGCCCTGGCCGCTGCCAGCGTCGCGCACGCCCAGACCTACAACGCCGACCCGACGCACACCTTCGTCAACTTCGAGGTCAAGCACTTCGCCACGTCGACGCTGCGCGGCCGCTTCGACAAGAAAGACGGCAGCGTCACGGTCAACCGTGCCGCGAACACCGGCAAGGTCGATTTCACGATCGACATGGCCTCGGTCAGCACCGGTGTCGCGCCGCTCGACACGCACTTGAAGGGCAAGGACTTCTTCGACGCCGCCGAGTTCCCGAGCGCCAAGTTCGTCGGCGACAAATTCGCGTTCGACGGCGCCAAGGTCACGAGCGTCGCGGGCACGCTGACGCTGCGGGGCAAGAGCCTGCCGGTGACGCTGACGGCCAGCAATTTCAACTGCTACGACAACCCGATGCTCAAGCGCGAGGTCTGCGGCGGTGACTTCGAGACCACGCTCAAGCGCAGTGACTGGGGCGTCTCGTACGGCCTGAACTACGGCATCCCCGACAACGTGCGCCTGCTGGTGCAGGTCGAAGCCGTCAAGCAGTGAACGCGGCGCCGCCCCCGGCGGCGTGATACACCGACGGTCATGTACGACCACAACCAGATCGAGATTCCGGAGTCGTTCGTCGCGCTCTACATCGAACCGGGTCGCCACAAGCCGAGCGGCACGCGCGCCGCCATCGGCGCGCGCTACGAGTTCTGCGAAGACCTCGCGAACCACCTGTACGAGTACGCCCGCGCGCAGCACCACGATCTCGGCATCACCGAGGGCGACGTTCTCGCGCGGGTGGGTCTCGGCCTGGCGCAGCCCGATTCGGGCGTGGACACGGCCGAGGCGCGCTGGGTGGTGCGGCGCCTGGCCGAACTCGAAGGCTGGCCGCTGCACGATGAAGCCTGACGCGGCGACCGTGCTCGCTTGGCTCGAACGCAGCGGTTCGCCGGCGGTGCGCGACAGCATGGTGCGTTTCGCGATCCCGTCGCACAAGGCGTTCGGCGTGTCGGTGGCGGCGCTGCGCATCGAAGCCAAGGAGCTGGGCCGCAGCCACGAACTCGCCACCGCGTTGTGGGCCAGCGGCTGGTACGAGGCGCGCATGCTGGCGTGCTTCGTCGACGAGCCGGCGCAGGTCAGCGCCGCGCAAATGGACCGCTGGTGCCGCGACTTCGACAACTGGGCGATCGTCGACACCGCCTGCTTCGCGCTGTTCGACGCCACGCCGCACGCCTGGGGCAAGGTCGCCGCGTGGGCCGGCAAGCGCGCCGAGTTCGAGAAGCGCGCGGCGTTCGCGTTGCTGTGGTCGCTCGCGGTGCACGACAAGACCGCGGGCGACGCGCCTTTCATCGACGG
>JANMWQ010000212.1:0-2506 GCA_031394085.1 Rhizobacter sp.
GTCGGCCGCATCCCTGGCGCGATCGTCTCGACGGGCGACACGCTCTCCCCGGCGCTTCTCGCGCACCCGAAGGATTCGCTGATCGTCACGTACTGTGCTTGCCCGAACGACGCCTCGGCGGCGATCGCGGCGCACAAGTTGCTGGCGCACGGCTTTCGCGATGTCCGGCCGCTCGCCGGCGGCATCGACGCGTGGTCGGCGGCAGGCCACCCGCTGGATGCCTGAGAAGCTCGCGCATCGTGATGCCTCAGCGGTGCAGCAGGCGCATCAGGCGCATCTGCGAGGCGGCGATGCGCGTGTAGCACCATAAATTTATCGACACAGTGAGATCAAAAAGAACCATGTCCACGGCAACCTTGCTCTTGTATTGCGCTGCGTGCTTTTCGGTCACGGTCCTTCCGGGGCCGACCATGCTGCTGGCGTTGAGTAACGGAACCTCCGGGCGCCTGCGCATCGTCGCGGCGGGTATTGCGGGCGCGGCGCTTTCCGACCTCCTGCTGATCGGTGCAGTCGCATTGGGACTGGGGGCAACGCTCATGGCATCCGAGGCGCTGTTCCAGTGGGTGAAGTGGATCGGTGTGGTCTATCTGTGTTGGCTGTCCATTCAGCTGTGGCGGAGCCGTCCCAGTTCACTGCAGGTCGTCGGCTATGCCGATGACGCGCCGGCGCGATTTGCCGTGGTTCGAGCGTTTCGTCGCAGTCTCGTGGTGGCTTTGTCCAACCCCAAGGGCTTGTTGTTCTTCTCGGCGTTCCTACCGCAGTTCATCGCCACTTCGCAGCCGCAAGCGCCGCAGTACGTGCTGCTCGCCTTGACCACCGCCGCGATAGATGTCGTGGTGATGGCCCTGTACGCCACCGGCGGCGTGCAGGCTGCACGCTGCTTGTCCCTGGTGGCCCTGCGGCGGCTGAATCGAACGTGCGCGTCGGTGCTTGGCTCGTTTACCTGCCTGCTTGCTGCGTATGAGCGGGGCAATTCTTAATACGTGAGACTGGATGCATTTACAGTATCGCCATGTCTGCCGTACTGCCTGTCATCCCGCTTGCCGATTCTCGCCCCGACCCCTTCGCTTCGTTGAACGATCAGCAGCGCAGCGCCGTCGAACACGGGCTGGTCAACGGCGCGCCGCGCGCGACCCCCGGCCCGATGCTGGTGATCGCCGGCGCCGGCTCCGGCAAGACGATGACGCTTGCATCGCGGGTCGCCAAACTGGTGCTCGCGGGTGCCGACCCGCAGCGCATCCTGCTGCTCACGTTCTCGCGCCGCGCCGCGCAAGAGATGCAGCGCCGCGTCGGCCGCGTGCTGCACCAGGCGCTTGGTTTCGCGTCGTCGCAGCGCGCGCCGCAGTTGCACTGGGCCGGCACCTTCCACGGCATCGGCGCGCGGTTGCTGCGTGAGTACGCACCGCAGATCGGCCTGGCCGAGAACTTCACGATCCAGGACCGCGGCGACTCCGAAGACCTGATGGGCCTGGTGCGCCACGAGCTGAAGTTCGCGACCACGAAGAACCGCTTTCCGTTGAAAGGCACGTGCTTGGGCGTCTACTCGCGCGCACTGAACAGCCAGCAGCCGCTCGGCGAATTGCTGCGCACGGTCTACCCGTGGTGCCAGATGTGGGAAGACGAGCTCAAGCAACTGTTCCGCGCGTATGTCGCCGAGAAGCAATCGCAGTGCGTGCTCGACTACGACGACCTGCTGCTCTACTGGTCGCAGATGCTGGCCGAGCCCGCACTCGCGACCCACGTGTCGGCACGTTTCGACCACGTGCTGGTCGACGAGTACCAAGACACCAACCGCCTGCAGGCGGTGATCTTGCGCGCGCTCAAGCCCGACGGCCGCGGTCTCGTGGTGGTCGGTGACGACGCGCAATCGATCTACTCGTTTCGCGCTGCCGAGGTGCGCAACATCCTCGACTTCCCGGCGCAGTTCGAGCCGCCGGCGCGCATCGTCACGCTGGAGCGCAACTACCGTTCGACGCAGCCGATTCTCGATGCGTCGAACGCGGTCATCGCGCTCGCGGCGCAACGCTTCAGCAAGCAACTGTGGAGCGATGCGGCCTCAACGCAGCGCCCGTCGCTGGTCACGGTACACGACGAGTCGGCGCAGGCCACGTGGGTCGCCGATCAGGTCTTGCGGCACCGCGAAGCGGGCATCGCGTTGAAGGGCCAGGCGGCGCTGTTTCGCGCCTGTCACCACAGCGCGGCGCTCGAGCTCGAGCTCACGCGCCGCAACATCCCGTTCGTCAAGTTCGGCGGGTTGAAGTTTCTCGAAGCGTCGCATGTGAAAGACGTGCTTTCGGTGCTGCGCTGGGCGCAGAACCCGCGCAGCCGGATGGCGGGCTTGCGCGTTGCGCAGCTCGTGCCGGGAATCGGCACGACGAGCGCGAAGCGGCTGCTCGATGCGATGGCGCAGGCCGATGACCCGGCCGCCGCGCTGCACGCCTTCAAGCCGCCAACGGCCGCCGAGGCCGATTGGTCAGCGTGGGTCGCGACCTTCGATGCGCTGCGC
>JANMWQ010000227.1:0-6178 GCA_031394085.1 Rhizobacter sp.
GGCCTACGAAGAAACGCTGGAGTGCGACTTCTCGTTCGAGATCCAGGGGCTGGCGCGCTTTCGCGTCAACGCGTTCAACCAGAACCGCGGCGCCGGCGCGGTGTTCCGCACGATTCCGTCGAAGATCCTGACGCTCGAGCAGCTCAACGCGCCGAAGGTCTTCGCCGAGCTGTCGCTCAAGCCACGCGGCCTCGTGCTCGTGACCGGCCCGACCGGCTCGGGCAAGTCGACCACGCTGGCGGCGATGGTCAACCACCTGAACGAAAACGAGTTCGGCCACGTGTTGACGGTCGAAGACCCGATCGAGTTCGTGCACGAATCCAAGAAGTGCCTGATCAACCAGCGCGAGGTCGGCCCGCACACGCTGAGCTTCAACAACGCGTTGCGCAGCGCGCTGCGCGAAGACCCCGACGCGATCCTGATCGGCGAGTTGCGTGACCTGGAGACCATTCGCCTCGCGCTGACCGCCGCCGAAACCGGCCACCTGGTGTTCGGCACGCTGCACACCTCGAGCGCCGCGAAAACCATCGACCGCGTGGTCGACGTGTTCCCCGCAGCCGAGAAAGAGATGGTGCGCGCGATGCTTTCAGAGTCGCTGATCGGGGTGATTTCGCAGACCTTGTGCAAGACCAAAGACGGCAGTGGCCGGGTCGCGGCGCACGAGATCATGCTGGGCACCGCAGCGATCCGCAACCTGATCCGCGAGGCCAAGATCGCGCAGATGTATTCGTCGATCCAGACCGGCAACGCGATGGGCATGCAGACCCTCGACCAGAACCTCGCCGATCTCGTGCGGCGCAACGTCGTCGCGCCGGCCGAGGCGCGCGCCAAAGCGAAGTTCCCCGAGAACTTCCCCGGATAAAGAAGGAAAGACATGGAACGCGACCAGGCATCGAAATTCGTCAACGACTTGCTGCGGCTGATGGTGTCGCGCAATGGCTCCGACCTGTTCCTCACGGCAGACTTCCCGCCCGCGATCAAGGTCGACGGCAAGGTCACCAAGGTCTCGCCGCAGCCGCTCACCGGCCAGCACACGCTGGCACTCACGCGCTCGGTGATGAACGACAAGCAGGCGGCCGAGTTCGAACGCACCAAGGAGTGCAACTTCGCGGTCGCGCCGCAGGGCATCGGGCGCTTTCGCTGCAACGCGTTCGTGCAGCAAGGCAACGTCGGCATGGTGATGCGCACGATCCCGCAGATCATCCCGACGATCGACAGCATGAACCTGCCACAGGTGCTCAAAGACGTGGCGGTGAGCAAGCGCGGACTCGTGATCTTCGTCGGCGCCACCGGCTCGGGCAAGAGCACTTCGCTGGCCGCGATGGTGGACTACCGCAACGAGAATTCGTTCGGCCACATCATCACGATCGAAGACCCGGTCGAGTTCGTGCACCCGCACAAGAACTGCATCATCACGCAGCGTGAAGTCGGCATCGACACCGACGGCTGGGAGCAAGCGCTGAAGAACACGCTGCGCCAGGCGCCCGACGTGATCCTGATGGGCGAGATCCGCGATCGCGAGACGATGGAGCATGCGGTCGCGTTCGCCGAGACCGGCCACCTGTGCCTGGCCACGCTGCACGCGAACAGCGCCAATCAGGCGCTCGACCGGATCATCAACTTCTTCCCCGAAGAGCGGCGCCAGCAATTGCTGATGGACCTGTCGCTGAACCTGAAGGGCCTGATCTCGCAGCGCCTGATGCCGCGCCAGGAAGGGCGCGGGCGGGTCGCGGCGGTCGAGATCATGCTGAACACGCCCCTCATTTCCGACCTGATCTTCAAAGGCGAAGTGGCCGAGATCAAAGAGATCATGAAGCGCTCGCGCGAACTCGGCATGCAGACCTTCGACCAAGCGCTGTTCGACCTCTACGAAGGCCAGGCGATCACCTTCGAAGACGCGCTGCGCAACGCCGATTCGGTCAACGATCTGCGACTGCAGATCAAGCTGCACAGCCAGCGTGCGCGCAGCAGCGATCTGGCCGCGGGCACCGAGAATCTGACGATCGTCTGACGCCTTCGGCAGGAGACGACGGCGGGGTCGGCGTTGGGACCGCTTCGCCAATGACGACAGCGGGGTCGGCGTTGCCGACCCCTTCTGTTTTTCTGGAGTCAAGGACCATGTCCGCCAAGATTTACGAACCCACGCCCGCCAGGCGCGTCGCCTTTCTCGGCCTCGGCGTGATGGGCTACCCGATGGCCGGCCACCTCGCCGGGGCGGGTCACCACGTCACCGTCTACAACCGCTCAGCGGCCAAAGCCGCGCAATGGGTCGCTGAACACGGCCACGCGAGTGCCGCGACGCCGCGCGCAGCGTCAGCGAACGCCGACATCGTGTTCGCCTGCGTCGGCAACGACGCCGACCTGCGCTCGGTTGTGCTCGGCGATCACGGTGCCTTCAAGGGGATGAAGCCCGGCGCGATCTTCGTCGACCACACGACGGCCTCGGCCGAAGTCGCGCGCGCGTTGAGCGCCGCGGCGCAAGCGCTCGGCCTGCAGTTCATCGACGCGCCGGTGTCGGGCGGCAACCTCGGCGCGGTCAACGGCGCGCTGACCGTGATGTGCGGTGGCGAGGCGGCCGCGTTCGACGCGATCAGGCCGGTCGCGATGGCGTTCGCGAAGGCCGTGACCTTGCTCGGCGCGAGCGGCGCCGGCCAGCTCGCGAAGATGGTCAACCAGGTCGCGATCGCGGGGCTCGTGCAGGGCCTGGCCGAAGCGATCGCGTTCGGCGAAAAGGCTGGCCTCGACATGAAGGCCGTGCTCGGTGTGATCGGCAAGGGCGCGGCGCAAAGCTGGCAGATGGACAACCGCGGGCCGACCATGGTCGACGACCAATTCGACTTCGGCTTCGCGGTCGACTGGATGCGCAAAGACCTCGGCCTCGTGCTCGACGAAGCCAAGCGCAACGGCGCACGTTTGCCGGTGACCGCGCTGGTCGACCAGTTCTATGCCGACATCCAGGCCAGCGGTGGCAACCGGCTCGACACCTCGAGCTTGCTCAAGCGCCTGCGCTGAGAAGAGACCCGGCCGGCGTGCGCCGGGCGCGTGCGCTGGCCCGAATGCTCAGGGTCTGCCGGAGGCCGGCGCCGACGCCGGCTTCGGCTGCAGATCGGCGAGCTCGGCCTCGCTGACCACCTCGAACACGCGCACGACCTTTTGCACGCCGCTCACGCCGCGCGCGATGTCCGAGGCGCGCATCGCTTCGCGCTCGGTCACGCGACCCATCAGGTAGACGATGCCGCGTTCGGTGATCACCTTGTAGGCATTCACCTGAACGTCTTTGGCGTCGACGAAACTGGCCTTGACCTTGCTCGTCAGCAGCGTGTCGTTCGAGCGGTTGCCGAACGACGCGGCCGTGCCAACCGCGATCTCGTTGACGACCGACTTGACGTTTTCGATGCCCGCCGCCGCACGCTCGACCGCCGCCTTGTCGGCCTCGGCCAGCACCGTGCCGGTCAGCAGCACGACGCGGTTGTAGCTGGTCACGCTGACGCTGCCGCGGTCGCCGATGGTGTCGTTGACCTTTCTGATGCTTTTGAGCTCGATGGCCTGGTCGTCGACCTGCGTGCCCGAGGTGCGGCGGTCGGTCGCGACCAGCGAGCTGCCGACGATCGCGCCGCCGAGCAGCAGGGGCGCACAGGCGCCCAGCGTGGTGGCGGCGACGAGGGCCGCGAGTAGCGCGGTCAGGCGCATCGAAGGTTGGGTGGATGTCATGTGTTTTCCTGTTCGCCGAGCAGTTGCAAATCGACCGCATCGCACAGGCAATGCAGCGTCAACAGGTGCACCTCTTGAATGCGCGCGGTGCGCTCGTGCGGGACGCAGATCAGTACGTCGGTTTCGAGCAGCAGATCGCGGATCCTGCCGCCCTTGTGGCCGGTGAGGGCGATCACGATCATCTCTTTGGCGCGCGCCGCTTCGATCGCGGCGATGACGTTGTTCGAGTTGCCGCTGGTGCTGATCGCGAGCAGCACGTCGCCGGGCGCGCCGAGTGCTTGCACCTGCTTCGAGAAGATCGAGTTGAAGTCGTAATCGTTGCCGATCGCGGTCAGGACCGAGCTGTCGGTGGTGAGCGCGATCGCCGCGAGGCCAGGGCGCTCGCGCTCGAAGCGGCCGACGAACTCGGCGGCGAAATGCTGCGCGTCGGCGGCCGAGCCGCCGTTGCCACAGGCCAGCACCTTGCCGCCCGCCGTGATGCTGCCAACGAGTGCGCTGACCGCATCGGCGATCGGCCTGGCAAGTACTTCGGCGGCGGCATATTTCAGGTCGGCGCTGTCGAAGAACTGCTGTTGGATTCGTTGTTCAAGCATAGCCATGGATGATATGACAGCGATGCACCAGCCTGGTTCCCTCGGCGGGCGGCGGCGCCTCGACAGAAATCAGGCGGCGTCGAACGCGCCGCGCAGCCACTCGATGCGATCGCCGTCGATCGCGATCACGTCGAAACGGCAGGGCGGCAGCGTGCGCTGGGTGCGCAAGAAGTGCTGCGCCGCGAGGACCAGGCTGCGCTGCTTGGCGGCGCTGACGCTGGCCGCGGCACCACCATGCGTGCTGCTGCGCCGCGCTCGCACCTCGGCGAACACCAGCGTGCCGTCGCGCTCGCGCAGGATCAGGTCGATCTCGCCGCCGCGCGCGTTCGGTCCGCGCGCGACCCGATAATTGCGCTGCACCAGCGTCAGGCCGTGGGCGAGCAGGTGCGCGAGGGCGCGCGCCTCGCCGGCATCGCCGCTCTCTTTCGTCGTGACTTTTGTCGTCGCGTTCGTCGCGTCCATCGTTTTCGGAACCCCAGTGACCCCACCCGTCGCCTCGTTGATGCTGCAAGCCGCCGCGAGCGCGGCCGGCGCGCAGCACTATCCGCCCGGCGCACTGTACGTGGTCGCCACGCCGATCGGCAACCTCGCCGATATCACGCTGCGTGCGATCCACGTGCTCGCGCTGGTCGACGCGATCGGCTGCGAAGACACGCGCCACAGCGGCCCGCTGTTGCGCCAGCTCGGCATCGACGGCAAGGCGCTGCTCGCGGTGCACGCGCACAACGAGCGCGAGGCCGCGGCCGGCGTGCTGGCGCGGCTGGCACGCGGCGAGCGCGTCGCCTACATCAGCGTGGCCGGCACGCCGGCGATCAGCGACCCGGGCGCGGCACTCGTCGCGGCGGTGCACGCGGCAGGCCACCGGGTGCTGCCGATCCCGGGCGCGAGCAGTTCGGTCGCGGCGCTGAGCGTGGCCGGCGATGCGATCGGCGGCCCGTTCACGTTCGCCGGCTTCCTGCCGCAGAAGAGCGGCGAGCGCGTGCTGGCCTTGAAGCAGCTCGCAGCGTGCCCGCAGACGCAGGTGCTGTTCGAGGCGCCGCACCGCATCGACGCGCTGGCCGCTGCGCTGGCCGAGGCCTGCGGCGCGCGCGCGGTGACCGTGTGCCGCGAGCTGACCAAGCAGTTCGAGACCGTGCACACGCTGCCGGCGAACGAACTGCCGGCGTGGCTCGCGGCCGACGCGAATCGCAGTCGCGGCGAGTTCGTGCTGGTCGTGCATGCGCTGGGCGCAAGCGTCGACGACACCGCCGTGCCGCCACACGACGCGACGCTGCGCACGCTGCTCGCCACACTGCCGTTGAAGCAAGCCGTCGCGCTCGCGGCCGAACTCACCGGCGCGCCGCGCAACGCGCTGTACGAACGCGCGCTCGCACTGAAGAACGCAGCCGCCGACGAATAGACGCGCAGACGCGCGCAGGGGTAACCCTGCGTGAACGGTGCCCCGCGCAGGCCGACTCCTACAATCGTGGGACACCGCTTTAGGACGCCGACCCATGATCTCCCGCGAACCCACGATCGAACGCCTCGCCGTTGCGCGCTCGCTGCTGCTCGAGCCCTTCGGCTTGACCGACGCGACCTTGTCGAAGGCCCTCGCAACGATCGCCACGCACCGCATCGACGACGCCGACCTCTATTTTCAGTACACGCGCAGCGAAGGCTGGAGCCTCGAAGAAGGCATCGTCAAGAGCGGCAGCTTCGGCATCGACCAGGGCGTGGGCGTGCGTGCGGTAGCTGGCGAGAAGACCGCGTTCGCGTACTCCGACGACATCACCGAAGCGGCGCTGATGGACGCCGCGATGACTGTGCGCACGATCGCTGCGGCCGGCCAGAGCCGCAAGGTGAAAGTGGGCACGAAGCAGAAGGTTGCGAGCAGC
>JANMWQ010000280.1:0-2168 GCA_031394085.1 Rhizobacter sp.
CGGCTCTACCCCGGCCTTTGACCCGCACAGCGCACACGCCCTCGATGCAAACCAACCTCGCTCCCCAGTTCAAAGGCACGCCCGACGGTGAAGCCGCGGAGGCCATTCTTCGCAAGTGCGTGCATTGCGGTTTTTGCACCGCGACCTGCCCCACCTACCAACTCCTCGGCGACGAGCTCGACGGCCCGCGCGGCCGCATCTACCTGATGAAGCAGGTGCTCGAAGGCGCACCGGTCACGCGCAGCACGCAGATGCACCTCGACCGCTGCCTGACCTGCCGCAATTGCGAGACGACCTGCCCGTCGGGTGTGCAGTACGGCGCGCTGATCGAGATCGTGCGCCCGATCGTCGACGACCTGGTCGAGCGGCCGACGCGCGAGAAGGCGGTGCGCTGGCTGCTCAAGGAGGGCCTGACCTCACCGCTGTTCGCGCCCGCGATGCAGCTCGGTCAAGCGCTGCGACCGCTGGTGCCTTCCTCCCTTCAGTCCAAGATGCCCGCCAAGGCACCCGCGCGCGCGCACCAGTGGCCGACCCGCGCGCACCCGCGCAAGGTGCTGATGCTGATGGGCTGCGTGCAGCCGGCGATGATGCCCAACATCAACAGCGCCACCGCCCGCGTGCTCGACGCCGCCGGCATCCAGACCGTTGTGGCCGACGAAGCCGGCTGCTGCGGCGCGATCCGCACGCACCTGAACGACACCGAGGGCGGCCTGGCCGACATGCGCCGCAACGTCGACGCGTGGTGGCCGCTGATCTCGGGCGGGCCGGGCTCGCTCGATGGCATCGAGGCGATCGTGATGAACGCCTCGGGCTGCGGCGTGACGGTCAAAGACTACGGTCACGCGCTCGCCCGCGACCCGGCTTATGCCGAGAAGGCGAAGCGAATATCGGAACTAACGCGGGACCTGAGCGAGCTGCTGCCCGAGCTTGTGCCGAAGCTGAAAACCAAAGTAAGAACGCGCAACGTCGCGACGAAACTCGCGTTCCACCCGCCCTGCACCTTGCAGCACGGCCAGCAGTTGCGCGGCGGCGTCGAGACGCACCTGAACGCACTCGGCTTCGACGTGCGCGTCGCGCCGAACGAGTCGCACCTGTGCTGCGGCTCGGCCGGCACGTATTCGGTGCTGCAACCCGAGCTCGCCTACCAGTTGCGCGACCGCAAGCTCGCGAACCTCGCGCCGCTCGAAGCGCAGACCATCGTCTCGGCCAACATCGGCTGCATCCAGCACTTGCAGACCGGCACCGCGACGCCGGTGAAGCACTGGATCGAGGTGCTGGACGAGGCGCTCACCTGAAGACGCGCTGCCGCGCGCCCGGCGCGCAGACCGGTGCCGATCAGGGCGGCGGCGTCGCCGGAACGGCCCAGCGCTCCTCATGCGAGCCTTTCGGTGCGGGCCAGAAACAGCACTTGGTCCACGCCAGGCTGAGCGCCTCACCGATCACCGTCTTCACGCCGGTGCTGCTGGTCCACCAGCGCGGCGGGTCGTAGCCGGTCGGTCGCGCGTTGAGCACGCCGACCTCGACGCCGTCTCCCAACGCCATCCGGTACACGAGCCACGAGCGGCGCGCATGCACGCCCGCCGAATACAGATCGAGCGCCGAAAGCGCCGGGTCGTTCTGCGCAAGCCACTCGCGCACCATCACCGCGCTGAGGTAGCTGCGATCTTGTGCCGACGCGGGCGCGGGCACGGCGATCACGGGCACCTCGGTCAGCCCGATCGCGCGCAACTCCGCTGCCGCGCGCGCGGCCAGGTTCTTGCGGTCGCCCACGTCGATCTCCGGCTCGATCGGGCCCCCGGTCGTCAACACCCTGTCGTAACGACCCTTGCGCGCGGTGGCGGCGGCCTGGCGCAACTCGGCGCGGTCGATCCAGCCTTCGACGACCAGCGTGCGCGCGCCGGGCGCGGGCACTTGCGGCGCCAACAGCGCATAGGCCGAGACCGCGAGCCCGGTTGACAGCGCTGCGGCGATCGCGAGCAGCAGCAGCAGGCCCCAGAGAGTCGGCAGCCAGATTTCGCGGCGACGATACAGCCTCGGCCAGACCGTCGCCTTCAAATGCAGCGCCCGCCGTCGACTTCGAGCGCCACGCCGGTGATCATCGAAGCCTCGTCGCTGCACAGAAAGCAGGCCGCGTTGCCCATGTCTTGCGGGGTCGAAAAGCGGCCGAG
>JANMWQ010000291.1:0-2172 GCA_031394085.1 Rhizobacter sp.
TCGTCTTCGCCCTGCACCACCCGCTTCAACGCACCTGGCTTGAAGATGCTGAACACGCGGATCGGCAGCCTCTGGTCGCGACACAACGCGAACGCGGTCGCGTCGAGCACCTGCAGGTTCTTCGTGATCGCCTCGTCGAACGTGATCTCGGAGTAGCGCGTGGCGGTCGGGTCTTTTTTCGGGTCGGCGGTATAGACGCCGTCGACCTTGGTCGCCTTCAGCACGATTTGCGCACCGATCTCGGCGCCGCGCAGCGCAGCCGCGGTGTCGGTCGTGAAGAACGGATTGCCGGTGCCGGCTGCGAAGATCACGACCTTGCCTTCTTCGAGGTACTGCAGCGCCTTCGGGCGAACATACGGTTCGACGACCTGCTCGATGCCGATGGCCGACATCACGCGCGCCGTCATGCCCTCTTGGCGCATCGTGTCGGCCAGCGCCAGCGCATTCATCACGGTCGCCAGCATGCCCATGTAGTCGGCGGTCGCGCGGTCCATGCCGACCGCGCCGCCCGCCACGCCGCGAAAGATGTTGCCACCGCCGATCACCACCGCCACCTCGACACCGAGCTGCGTCACTTCCTGCACCTCGCGCACCATGCGCACGATGGTGGCCCGGTTGATGCCGTAGGCATCGTCTCCCATCAGGGCTTCGCCGGACAGTTTGAGCAGGATGCGCTTGTAGGCGGCCATGTTTCGGACTCCCGTTGGTGGTGGTCGTGCTTGTGGCACAGGGTGGCGCGAAGTCTAAGTCTTGTGGGACCCGTTTCGGTGCCGGCGCGAGCGCGAGAAGCACCGGGCCGTGGGCCGTGAATGTCCAGACTGCGCGCCTGAAAAATCAGGCGCCCTTGGCCGCCGCCACCTGCGCTGCCACCTCAGCCGCGAAGTCGTCGACCTTCTTCTCGATGCCATCGCCCACCACGTACAGGGTGAAGCCCTTCACGGTCGTGGCCTTCTCCTTGAGCATCTGTTCGACCGTCTGCTTGTCGTTCTTCACGAAGGCCTGGTTGAACAGGCTGACTTCCTTCAAAAACTTCGCGACTGAACCTTCGACGCGTTTGGTGACGATTTCGGCAGACTGCGGCGTCTTGCCTTCGGCCTTGGCTTTCTCGGCATCTTCAGCGGCCTTTTGCGTCGCGACCGAACGCTCGGTTTCGATCAGCTTGGCAGGCACATCGCTCGCCTGCAGCGCGACCGGCTTCATCGCGGCCACGTGCATCGCCACGTCTTTCGCGGCGGCCTCATCGCCCTCGAAGGCAACCATCACGCCGATGCGCGTGCCATGCAGGTAGCTCGCGGGCGTGGCGCCTTCGTAGCGCTTGAAGCGCCGGATCGACATGTTCTCGCCGATCTTGCCGATCAGGCCCTTGCGCACGTCTTCGAGCGTCGGGCCGACACCGTCTTGCGTGTAGGCCAGCGCCGAAAGTGCGGCCTGGTCAGCCGGGTTGTGCTCGGCGACGAGCTGTGCGCAGGCATTCGCGAACGCGAGGAACTGGTCGTTCTTCGACGTGAAGTCGGTTTCGCAGTTGACTTCGACCAGCGCGCCGGCTTTCATCTCGGAGGTTGCGACAACCGCCGCAACGATCACGCCTTCAGCAGTGATGCGCGACGCGGCCTTGCCGGCCTTGCTGCCGAGCTTGACGCGCAGCAGTTCTTCCGCGCGCTCCATGTTGCCCTCGGCCTCGGTCAATGCTTTCTTGCATTCCATCATCGGCGCATCGGTCTTGGCGCGCAGTTCGCCCACCATGCTTGCAGTGATTGCAGCCATCTTCTCAACTCCTAAATTTGGTTGGAGAAAAGGGGCCATCGGCCCCTTTCTCTCAGCGCCCGGCGCTCGCGTTCGCGAGCCGGACTCGGGGCATCAGGCGCCTTCGCTGACTTCGACGAATTCGTCACCCTTGGCGGCAGCGGCTTGCACGACTTCGTTCGTCGCGTTGGCCTTGCCTTCGAGCACCGCGTCGGCCACGGCCTTGGCGTAGAGCGCCACGGCCTTCGACGAGTCGTCGTTGCCAGGAATCACGTAATCGATGCCTTCGGGCGAGTGGTTCGAGTCGACGATGCCGATGATCGGAATGCCCAACTTCTTGGCCTCGAGGATCGCAATTTTGTGGTACCCCACGTCGATCACGAACATCGCGTCGGGCAGCGCGGTCATGTCTTGAATGCCGCCGATGTC
>JANMWQ010000323.1:0-10098 GCA_031394085.1 Rhizobacter sp.
CCTGACCGGCCAGTCGATGAACTCCTCGACCCCCGCGAAGTCGACGATCTCGTCGAAGTGGCGGGAAATCTCGGCGCGCCGCATGCCGAGGATCGAGCCGTTCATGAAGATGTTCTCGCGGCCTGTCAGCTCTGGGTGAAAACCGGTGCCCACCTCGAGCAGCGAGGCCACGCGGCCATAGATGGTGGCTTGGCCGTGGGTGGGTTCGGTGATGCGCGCGAGCAACTTCAGCAGCGTGCTCTTGCCCGCGCCGTTGTGTCCGATGATGCCGACAGCCTCTCCATGGTGAATATCGAAACTGATGTCGTCGAGCGCCCAATGCAGGCGGCGCGGTGCGCTGCGGCCCATCGACATCAGCGTGCTTTGCTCGCCCAACTCATAGGCCTTGCCCAGGCCTTCGGCGCGGATCGCGAGGGAAGATTTGTCAGACGACATCGGCGAATTGCCTCTCGATACGTTTGAAGTAATACATCGACCCGATCAACAGCGCGAACACGGCGACAACCGAGCCGGCCAACACGAACGGGCGCGGCGCGGCCGCCCCGAGCAGCGCCCAACGAAAGCCCTCGACCACCCCTGTCATCGGGTTCAGGAAATAAACCAGGCGCACCCAATCAGGCTGGTTCTTGAGTACCGATTCGGCAGCGTAGAGCACCGGCGTCAAGTACATCAGCAGTTGCACGAGAAACGGCACGACATGCTGGACGTCTCGGTACATCGTGTTGACCGCCGCCAGCAGCAGGGCGGCACCGAGCGCCGCCGCCACCGCCAGCAACACGAACACTGGCAGCAGCAATACGGCTGGACCCGGCACGATGCCGTACCAGAACATCATGCCGATCAGCACGAGGAACGCGATGCCGAAGTCGACCAGCGCGGCCAGCACCGGCGCCAGCGGAATGATCAGCCGCGGAAAGTACACCATCGAGATCAGGCTCTGGTTGCTGACAATGCTCATGCTCGCCCGGGTGACCGATTGAGCGAAGAGTTGCCAAGGCAACAATGCACAGTAGGTCGAGACGGTGTAGGGCACGCCGTCGACAGTTGGCAGGTTGCCGCGCCCCAGCAGCAGGCTGAACAAAATCGTGAAGACGACCATCGTCGCAAGTGGCTGCACGATAGCCCAGGCAGCGCCCAGCACGCTCTGCTTGTAGCGCACGAGAATCTCGCGCCACGCCAGCATCATCGCGAGTTCGCGGTGCTGCCAAATTTCTTTGAAATCGACTGGCACCCAGCCATTGCTGGCTTTGATCACCAGGACATGTTCATTGGGGTGAGACAAAGTTTTTTCCTAAAAAGTTAAACAATGCTGGTCAGGCATGCGGCCTAAGCCACTCCGCGGCGCAGCATCTGCGGAACGGCCTGATTCGCTGGCGCCCCGAGCATGGCCTCTGCCCGCCCGATGCAGCGCGAGTAGCTGAGCAAAAGGCCGGCCAGCACATAAATCGTCGGCCCGAAGCCTGCAGTCGCAATGAAGAAAAACGAAGCGACGAAAACGGCGACCAATGCCGCGCCGAGCATGCCGGCATCGCTGTCGATCGATCGCACGCGAAAGAAAACCGAACCCGCCTTCCAGAGGGCCATCAGCAAGCCGCTCATCTGCAGTAGAAGCCCGACCAGCCCGTAGAACAGCGCGGTGAACAGATAGCCGTTGACGATGTCGATGATGCCTTGCCCCTGCCGCATCGATTCCATGTTGCGGGTCACGAAGGGGTCACCGAACAATGGGTTCTGCCGGATGAGCGGCATCGAAACGTCATAGAGCTGCTCGCGGTACTGCACGGTGTCTTGATCGGTATTGCCGATGATCGGCAAGCGGTCGATGACCGACTCCTTCAGTGGGGTGACGTACATCACCGCCAGTGTCAAAGCCCCCACGGCCGCTGCGCCGGCCAGCTTGCGTACTGCGCCGGGGCGAAACATCACGAACACCGCGGCCACCATCATGGCCATGATCCAGCCGGCCCGAGAACCCGTCGTATAGAGCGCCAGCGCGATCGAGCCGATGCCGATCCAATCGAACCACTTGCGATCGGAGCGGCTGCGCAGGTACAGCAGGAATCCCAGCGTGACGGCGAGCACGTAGGCCAGCCCAATGGAGTGACCGGTAGCGGCCTGCGAGCGCAGACCACCGCCCCGAAAAATGAACGCAAACTCGTTGGGGTCACCCCACAGGCTGGCCAGACCTGTGTAGAGAAGCCAGCCCCTGGCCCACTCGAAAATTCCGATCGGCACCATCACCGCGCAAGCCAGCGAAAAGCAAGAGACGACCTCCGCCAATTTGGAGCGATCCGGTATGCGACTGAAGGCGTAGAAAAGCACAAAAATATCGATGTTGAGCAGAAACGCGCGACGCATTACCGCGGTGATCGACTCATACGGAAACTGCAGCACGACCTGAAGTACCAAGAACGACAGCAGAAAACAGTCGGGCAACCGGAGTTTGTTGTCGGCGGCGAGCGCCGGGTTTTTCCAGCTGCGAACGATCGCCGGGATGAGGACCACGAGGGACAAGAGTCGCGTTTGCGTTAAATCGAATAGTTGGTTGATGAGGAAGGTCGGGAGGTAGAACCGCGCGTCGGGCACCGTGAAGGTGACGAGAACGTAGAGCGCGAGCGGGTTCTCGTCGCGCGCGCCGGCCCAGCTCAAGAGCGCGATGGCGAAGAGCGCATAGAGCCAGAAGGTCGGGCTGACAAAACCGACGATCGTCAGCGCCAACCAAACGTTGCGCCGTCGGTCTAAAGACTCGGCCGTCATGTACCGAAGGCAAAGGGGTCGTGCGAAATGAAAAGCGACCACCGCCAATACCAAAACGACAACCAGGGCCTTGAGGTTGGTCAACATGCCGATCGGTCCTGTTTGCGTGTGCCGCAGCCGCGGCACACAGCGCCGAAAACTCGCATGATGCTCAGCGACCGAGCCGGCGTTGCAGCGCCCTGACGTAGCGCAGCAATGCGGGTGGCACCCATTGGTTGAGGTGCTGATCGAGGCGCAGGCGCCGCGCTTCGCGGTGGATGCCGGCATCGTCGCCGGGGCGTGCGTGGTAGATGGTCGAGTTGCTCGGCACTTCTTTGTAGATCTCTTTCGAGGCGGTGTAGTAGTACAGCGCAATCGACCGCCGCTTGATGCCCTCGGGGCAGGTCAAAGGGTCAGGGTGGCCGTGGAACGAATCGGCGTCGGTATTGAAGACGACACATCGATTGAACAGCGGCTGCACTTCGTGCTGCCGGGTCTTCATGTCACGATCCCACAACTCGAGTGCGCCACCCCACTCCGGCTTCCAGTCTTCGTTGAGGTAGACGATGACGTTGATGCGGCGCTGCAGATGCAGTTGCTCGTTGATGCGGAAATCGGCATGGATGCCGAGCTTGCCGCCGCGTGCGGTCTCGTGGTAGCCGCCGCCGGTGAAATAGGGGTCGGGGATCAGGCCCTGGATCGCGGTGAGGCCTTCGAGAAACTCGATCATCGGCCGCGAGTTGAAGAAGTGAAACAACTGCCGCGCGGTGGCATCGCACTCCTCGGGCATGATCTGGCGCTTGTGCTGGCCCGCATAGCCCATCTCGAAGTTCACGTCGGAACTTAGCGGCTGATGTGGAAAATGATCGAGCGCCGCACGCGCCACCGGCTCGGGCAAAAAATGGTCGGCTACCAGGTGCGGGAACGGCTCGGCGAAGCAATACGCCTCCGACAACGCTTCGCCAGCGCGGCGCGCAATGCCGGCATCGAGCGTGAGCCCGTTCGAGCTGTCTATGGGCAAAACCGGGTTCAAATGAGCGTCTCCGTTTTGGCTCGCAGGGGCACTGAAATCACTCCCCGGGAAAGACCGGATTGTGGCCCAGAGGCATCGAGTTTTAGCAGGTGGGCAATTTTTGAGTGTGCACAACGCACGCAAGATGAAAGCGCAAAAGCTCGCGCTCTCAAACTGAGCGAGCGTGCATATCAATCACTCGACGAGGCACCGTCTCCCATCGAGAATGCGGGTCTGATTTTGACCAGAAATACTTTTGGATGAAGACATGAAACTCAAACGCACCGCCCTGACCCTCGCCGCGCTGATGTGCCTGGCTTCCGTCGCTGGCATCGCGGCCCGCCCGTCCGCGAAGGCGGCAGACAAAGGTCAGTCGATTTCGCTCGAAGCAACGGTGCCCAAAGACTTCGCCGAATGGACCGTCGCGAAGGATCAAGGCGCACAGGTGGTCGACCCGCAGACCAAGGAGCTGCTCGACAAGCTCTACAGCCAGTTGCTGACCCGAACCTATGTCAACAAGCAGGGCTACCGGATCATGTTGTCGATGGCCTACGGTGATGACCAGCGCGGCGGGCTGCGGGCGCACCGCCCGGAGGTGTGTTACCCGGCCCAGGGCTTCAAGCTGATCGGCCCGATCGAAGACGGCGCGCTCGCCACGGCCTACGGCAACATCGAGGTCCGGCGCCTCAACACCAGCCTGGGTGCGCGCACTGAGCCGGTCACCTACTGGTTGACGGTGGGCGACCAGATCATTCGGAGCGCGTGGGACAAACGCATCGCCCAAGTTCGCCTCGGCCTGACCGGCCAGATCCCCGACGGCCTGCTGTTTCGCGTGTCGTCGATCGACAAAGACACCGCGAATGGCTTTGCGATGCAGCAGAAGTTCATCGCCGACATGATGGCCGCGGTGCCGGCGCCGGCGCGCAAACAGCTGAGCGGGTTGTCGACTCCGGCAGTGCCACCCCGCTGAGGTTCATTAATTGCTCCCTCGCCCCTCTGGGGAGAGGGGCGCCTGCAGTGCAGTCTCGCTTCGCGAGCCCTCACCCCAACCCTCTCCCAGGGGGAGAGGGGGCCAATTCGAGAAGCGCTCAGGCTTCGGCTGCGGGAGCTTTTGGGTCGGCAGGCCTCGCCGGTTTGGCCGGCAAAATCTTGTCGAGCACCATGTCGAGGAAGAAGAAGAACAGCAGCGCGACGAGCATCAGCACCATGCCGGCGGCACCGTGCAAAAAGCCTTGCCCGGCTTCGTCGCCCAAGTAGAACGTCACCAGCACCAGCGTGATCACGCGAATGATGTTGGCGGCGAACGCGATCGGCAAAATCGCCGCGAGCATGATGCCCATGTGAAGCGCCCGCTTACGGCCCATCAGGTACATGAACAGCGTGCCCAGCGCCGACAGGCTGAACATCGAATGCAGGCCCGAGCAGGCATCTGCCACCTGCAACTGGTACGGCCCGATCGACAAAATGACGCCGCTGCGGGCGATCGGGTAGCCCACCGTGTAGAGCAGGCTCTCGACGATGTTGGCGATCAAGCCCTTGAGCGAGCCGGTGATCGCATCGACGAGCATGTCCGGCAGCGGGATCATGAAAACGAAGTAGAGCAGCGGGAACCATGCCACCCGGATGGCCGGCATGCCACGCATCAGCAACAGCGCGCCGGCCACCACCAGCGGCTGCGAGCCGAACTCGAGAATCGAGATGTTGAACACCCGGCCGACGATGTAGACGAAAAGCCCTGCCGCGAAAAGCGGCCACCCCAACGCGGGCAGCGGCTCGGGCGGTGCCGCGGCGATGGCGTGGCGCAGGGTCCAGAACAGCCAGACCATCACGGCGAGGATGATGGGGCCGTGACCGTGGTCCTCGGTCTGCCAGATGCCTTGGGCAGCCCACCAGTAAAGCGGCAGGTACATGACCAGAAAGCCGCCGATGGCCAGCAGCCACGGCAGCGACGGTGAGGTTTCGCTGCGCCGCCCTGAGGGCGACGGCAGCACGCTGCTCATCGCGCCTTCACCTTCTTGGCCTTGACAGCGGGAACCTCGTTCAGCACCGAACCGACCACGCTGACGCCGGCGTTCATCAGCCCTTGCACCAGATCGGAGAACGCTGCGACGCGTGTTTGCGAGCTGCGCGCGATCGCGAGCGCGGCACCGGTGCGGACAGCGATCATCGCGGCGTCTTCGGCGACCGACATCGCGGGGGTGTCGATGATGATGACGTCGAAGGTCGATTTCACCTGAAGCATGAACTCGTCGAAATTCAGCCGGTTCAACAATTCGAGCGGGTTGGGCGGTATCGGCCCGGCCGGCAACACGCACATGCCGGCGAGGTCGGGGATGCGCACGATCGCTTCTTCGCGCGACCGGCCCGACAACACGGTCGACAGGCCGATCTTGTTCTCGAGGAAAAACAGCTCGTGCTGGCGCGGGTTGCGCATGTCGGCATCGACCAGCAACGTGCGCTCGCCGAGCTGCGAAAACACCACGGCCAGGTTGGCCGCCAGGTTGCTGCGGCCTTCGCCGCGCTCGGTGCCCACGACGGTGAGCACCTGGCGCTGGTCGGCCTTGTCGAACCAGCGCAGCATCAGCTGGCTGCGAATCGCCCGCAGTTGCTCGACGCGTGCGCTGAACGGCTCGTAAGCGGCCACGAGTTCGTCGCTCACGGGCTTCTTGTCGCCGGGCGTCTTGCGCAGGTAGGCGTAGGCGAACTGGCGCGACAACGCGTATTGAATGTCGGCTTCGGTGAGCAGCCCGAGCCGCACCGCGGCATCGCCGAAGCGCAGGTTGTGTTCCTTTTGAACCAACAGCACGCGCTCGGCGTCTTCGGGCTTGAGCAAACCGCTGTCGACGAGGATGCCGCCAAGCGAGCGGCTGACCCGCGGCGCACCCGACAGCATGGAAACAGTCATCTTCATCAGCGAACTCCGGGCGCCATCAACAACGGCCGCTGCGGATTGATCGGTCCGGCCTGGAGCAGGCGGCGGAACACCGGCCGCTTCGAGCCTTCGGGCCGCAGCACGCCGATCACCGGCACACCGGCCATCACCATCATGTCTTCGGGGTCGCGCACGCGGCGATCGATCAGCTCCCAGCCGAGCGCGGCCAGCATGCCCAACACCAGGCCGCCGATGACCGAACCGACGATGCCCACCGCCACCTTCGGCCGCGACGGCTCAAGCGGCTCGACGGCCGGGCTCAGCAGGCGCGTGTTGGCCTGGTTGTTCTGGCTCTCGAGCGTGAACGTGCCGACGCGCGAGCTGATTCCTTCATAGGCGCGCTGAGCGGTATCGACATCGCGTTTGATCACCGCCTCGAGGTCGCGATCGGCGCGCATCGCTTGCAAACGCTTTTTTTGCTCGTCGACCATCGCGAGCACTTCGGTCACCTTCTGGCCACTGCTGCGGCTCAGGGTCGACGTGCCACCGGAGACGCGGCGCGATTCGGCTGCGATCTGGCCGCGCAGTTCGGCGATCTGCGCTTCGGCCGAAATGCGCGACGGGTGGTTCTTGCCGACGACGGTGCTCAGTTCGTTCAGGCGCGTCTCGGCGGTCGCCAACTGACTCTTCAGCCCCTGCACGGTGCCGCTCAACAAGATGTCAGGCGAAGTCGGGGCGCCCGAGTTGGCTGCGCGCGTTTGCGCATCGACCCGTTCGGCCTGCGCGGCGCTGAGCTGCGTCGTCAGCGCCTGGTAGCGCGCATTTTCTTGGTCATAACGCTCATCGGAGACGACGATCCCTTTGTCTTGCTGGAACTTCGAGAGCCTCGCTTGCGCTGTCTCGAGGCTGGCGCGCAGCACCTTGGTCTGGTCGTCGAGGAACGCCGCGGATTGGCGCGCCGGCGCGACGCGCAGCTCGACGGATACGTCCATGTAGGCCTGACCGAACGCATTCGCCGCGGCCTGCGCGAAGATCGGATCCTGGGCCGAGAACGAGACGTTGATGACGTTGCTGCCGCGTGAGGGCTCGACCTGCAGGCCACGCTGCAGCAGATTAGCAAAATAGCGCTCCAGCGGAATCTTCGCGCTGGTGGCGTCGCGCCATTGCGCCACCGCCGGAGGCGAGCGCTCGACACCCAGCATCTTCACGACACGGGCGGCCACGCGTTCACTCTTCAAAATATCGATCTGCGTGGCCATGTAGCCCGGCGCGGCCAGGCTCGGCGCGATCGCACCCAGCACCGGGTCGATGCGCATCTCGACCACCATGGCCGACTCGGCGGTGTACTGCTTGGGCAGCAGAACCGTGAACACCGAGCCCGCCACCGAGACCAGCACCAGCAACACCAGCACCACCCACTTGCGTGCCCAGACGATGCGCAGTAACTGTTTGATCGACATGATTTGCGCGCCCGGCTAGAAGAGCGATTCCTTGACGTAGATCACGTCGTCGCGACCGACCGTGTCGTTCATGCCGATGTCGAGGATCATCACCACGCCGTTCGCATCGCGGCGATGCACCTTGATGCCGCGCTGCGTGCCGCGCGCGGTCAACCCGCCGCTCTGCGCGAGGGCTTGCATCAACGACATGCCGCGTTCGAGCTTGAACTGCCCCGGGCGCTGCACTTCGCCGTAGATGTAGGCAGAGGGCGCGCGGTCAGCGTAGATGATGTCGCCGTTCTCGACCGGCAGGTCGAGCTCGGTCTTGCCCGATTGCAGGATCGCCGGCATGTCGATGTCGAGCTTGACCGAGCGACCGTTGCGCGTGCCCACCAGCGTGACCACATCGGCGCCACCGGGAAGCAGGCCGCCGGCCGTTGCCACCATCTCCGAGACCTTGGCGCCGACAGTCTCGATCGGGTACCGGCCCGGCTTGGACACCTGCCCCAACACCGAAATGACGCTGCTGCGGATCTGCCCGACCTGGATCGTGACCTGCGGACGCAACACGAACCCACCATCACGCAGACCCTTGGCGATCTTGGCTTCGGCGGCCGACGCGGTCAGCCCGCCGATGGCGACGCTGCCGATCAGCGGAAAGTTGACCTGACCGCCCTCTGAGATGCGCGCCCCCTCGACCGTCAGATCGGGGTTTTGGTAGACGGTGATCTTGACGATGTCGCCGACACCGAGCACCGCTTCGGGTTTGGCCGCAGGCGCGGATGCCGAAGCGGACGGGCTGGTCTGCGCGAACGCACTCGAACAAAGGGTCAGTGACAAGAGCAGGTAGCGGATGAAGTTATGCATTTCTTGGTCTCATGCTTGGGTAAAAACGCGGGGGCGGGTTCACCCGGTCAAGCAGCTTGCGCGCCAGCAACGGCGCGCAGGTGCGAAATTGTCACTTGAAGCCCTTGATGCCCTTTTCGAGGGTCCCGCTGGTCGGCGACGAGGCCGGCGCGGTGTTGATGGGTTCGACTTCGATGTTCGGTGCGGCGCTCGGGATCGAGCCGGCCGGCATCGCAGGCGCGATCGAGGTCAGCGGTGAAGCCTCGGACGCGGCGGGCGGCGGCGCGGTCACTTCTTTTGCGCCGCCCTTAGCGTACTCACCGACGTATTCGACCTTGGAAGCGCCGCGCATCGCTTTCACGTCGTCTTCGACGACCTTGCGCTTGCGCTCGTTCCACAGGAACTGCTCGATCGCCGGGATCGAACGCGCTTCGTCGACCGGCTGGCTGCGCGAGCCCGCCAGGATCACGACCTGCGCGCCGGTCGGCGTGCGCGTGAAGGTGGTCTGGCCGTCTTTCATCTGCGCGAACTTGTCGACCGCGTTCAGCGGCAACTGCTCGGCGGCGCGCACCGCCTGGTTGGCGCCGTACTTGAAATCGTTGGCCTTGAGGTACTCGATGAAGGCGGGCAGGTCTTTGGAGGAGGTCAGCTGCGCCTGGAGGGCGTCGACCTGCTCGGGCTTGGCCTGGATCGCGAGCTCCTGGAGGTTGTAGACCCTGCGCTCCTTGAACAATGCCGGGTGCGCGTCGTAGTAGGCCTTGATCTCGGCCGGGCTGGGCTTGGGCGCGCCAGCAGCGATCTTCTCGACATAAGCGCGCGCGATGATCTCGCGGCGCGAAGCCTCGAGTTGCTGCACGACTCTCGGGTCGCGGTCGAGCTTCTGGTCTTGCGCCTTTTGAAGCGCCAATTCTTGATCGACCAGGCGTTCGAGCACCTGCTTGCTCGCCGACGCCGCCTGCTCGGGCGCCAGACCGCGCTGCTGTTGCAGCACGTAATTGATCTGGTGAACGGTGATTTCTTCCTTGTTGACCTTGGCCGCGGTTTGCGAGGCCGGCTTGTCTTTTTCTTTCTTCGCGCCGCAACCCGCCAGCACGAGTGCCGCAGCGATCATCGCAGCCGTGCCGGCAACACGCAGCGAGCCCGTCATCTTGGCGGATGCATCAAGTCTTGAAATCATTCGAAATTCGCTTCCA
>JANMWQ010000328.1:0-2568 GCA_031394085.1 Rhizobacter sp.
TTCGGCCCGACCAACGCGGCCGTGTTCGCGCAGATCATGGTCAGCCCTGATCCGGCGCGCCGCACGCCCACCCAGTGACCCTCTTTTCCCCACGGAACCGCGCTCACCAGGAAGCACCATGACCACCCTTGCGCAAAAACCCGCCAACCGCAACGCCGACCGCGTCGTCAACGAAGCCACCCACACGGCGCTGCAAGACACGGTGCTGACGCCGCGCTTCTACACGACCGACTTCGCGGCGATGGACCGGATCGACGTCGACTCGATCCGCCCGCAGTGGGAGGCGCTGATGGACGAGTTTCGCGCCGACATCAACACCGACCACTTCCAGCGCCCGGCCGACCTGATGGCCGACTGCTCCGACCTGCCGCCGGCGCTGTACAAGGAGTTCTCGGATTTCCTGATCAGCTCGATCACCTCCGAGTTCTCGGGCTGCGTGCTCTATGCCGAGATCAAGAAGCGCGTCAACAACCCCGACATGAAGGAGCTCTTCGGCTTCATGGCACGCGATGAATCGCGCCACGCCGGCTTCATCAACCAGTGGCTGAAAGACTTCGGCATCGGCGTCGATCTCGGCTTTCTCGCGAAGGCCAAGAAGACCACCTACTTTCGGCCGAAGTTCATCTTCTACGCCACCTACCTGTCCGAGAAGATCGGCTACGCGCGCTACATCGCGATCTACCGGCAAGTCGAGAAGCACCCGGAGCTGTGCTTTCACCCGATCTTCAAATGGTTCCAGCTCTGGTGCAACGACGAGTTTCGCCACGGCGAGGCGTTCGCGCTGCTGCTGCGCGCCAACCCGAGGCTGCTGACCGGCGTCAACAAGCTGTGGATCCGCTTCTTCGTGCTCGCCGTGTTCGCCACGATGTACGTGCGCGACCACCAGCGCCCCGAGATGCACGACGCGATGGGCCTGAACGCGACCGAGTACGACTTCAACGTCTTTCGCATCACCTCCGAGATCACCAAGCAGGTGTTCCCGCTGACACTCAACCTCGACGATCCGCGGTTCAAAGCCGGGCTCGAAAAACTGCGCCTGATCTCGATCGCGACCGAGGCCGCGAAGGCGCGCGGCGGCGTCATCGGCAGCGTGAAGCGACTCGGCCTCACGCTCTCGGCCGGCATCACGTTCGCCAGGCTGTATTGCCTGCCGGCCCGACCGAACGCACTGCCGCAAAACCCGCGGCTCGCACCGACGTGGTGAGCCCGGCCGAGCCAAACTGAGATGGCGGTCTACCTGCTGCCGATCGCCTACACGCTGTTCGTGTGGTGGTTCAGCACGGGCGTGATCCTCTACCTCAACGGCCTGCCCCGCACGACGCACCGGTGGACGATGCTGGGCGCGACGCTGCTGCTCGGCGTCGCCCTCATCGGCCTTGTCGCCACGCGCGACGACACGCGCGTCACCGGCGCCTACCTCGCGTTCACCTGCACGCTGCTGGTGTGGGCCTGGCAAGAGGTCGCGTTCTTGCTCGGCTACGTGACCGGCCCGCGCCGCACGCCCTGCCCGGCCGGCTCGACCGGCTGGCGGCGCGCCGGCTACGCGTTGCAAACCTTACTGCACCACGAGCTCGCGCTGATCGTGCTCGCGCTCGCCGTGCTCGCTGCCACCTGGGGCGGCACGAACCCGACCGGTCTGGCGACCTTCATGATCTTCTGGGTGATGCGGCAGAGCGCGAAGCTCAATGTGTTCCTTGGTGTGCGCAATCTCAGCGAAGGCTTTTTGCCATCGCACCTTCAGTACCTTCAAACGTATTTCAAGCGCGCGCCGATGAACGCGCTGTTCCCGGTCTCGGTGATCGGCGCGAGCTGGCTCGCGGTGCTGCTGTGGCAAGCGGCGGCCGCGCACGGCATCGGGCCGTTCGAGGCGACCGCGCTGACCTTCTCCGGCACGCTGCTGAGCCTGGCGATCCTGGAGCACTGGTTCATGGTGCTGCCGCTGCCCTCGCAGGCCCTCTGGAACTGGGGTTTACGCTCACGTACCGCCGAACCCCCGCCATAGAATCGTGTCGATGAAAAACCTCGCCCGTCGCCTCGAACACGCCACGCCCGACGGGCCTCCCGCATGAATTTTTCGCCCACCGACCCGCCCGATCTCGGCGCGCTGTCTTCGTGGGCCCCGGAGCTCGCGAAGACCTTCGCTTCGCTCTCGAGCGACATCGCGCTGGTGATCGACGACGACGGCGTGATCCGCAGCGTCGCACAAGGCGGCACCGACCCGATCGCGCCCGGCGCCCACCAATGGGTCGGCCGCGCCTGGATCGACACGGTGAGCGGCGAAACCCGCCCGAAGATCGCCAACCTGCTCAAGGAAGTGACGGCCACCGGCATCGCGCGCCGCCGCGAGGTCAACCACCCACTCGATGCCGATGCGAGCATCCCGGTCGCATACACCGCGATCCGCCTCGGCGAGAACGGCCCGGTGCTCGCCGTGGGTCGCGACCTGCGCACGATCGCGGCGATCCAGAAGCGCTATGTCGAATCGCAACAAGACATGGAGCGCGGCTACTGGCAAGCGCGCCAGGCCGAGGCGCGCTACCAGGCGCTGTTTCAGGTCGCGACCGACGC
>JANMWQ010000355.1:0-2210 GCA_031394085.1 Rhizobacter sp.
GCCGGCACGACGCTGAAGTTCAGCAACGAACAAGACGACTTCTGGTGGTGGCTGATGGACAGCGCCGACGCGAACGCCGCGCGGCTGATCCTCGCGGTGATGGACGACCCGGGCTGGCGCGACGACATCCCGCGCATGGTCGTCGGCGCGCTCTCGCGCCAGCGCGCCGGCGCGTGGCTGACGACGACCGCGAACCTGTGGGGCGCGCTCGCGCTCGACAAGTTCTCGGCGAAGTTCGAGTCGGAGAAGGTCGCCGGCCGCACCGCCGCGACGCTCGGCGAGACGAGCGGCGCGATCGATTGGGCGTCGAAGCCGGGCGGTGGCTCGATGACGCTCGCGTGGCCGGCGGTGCCAGGGCCGTTGAACGTGGCGCAAGACGGCTCCGGCAAGCCGTGGCTCACGGTGCAGAGCCTCGCCGCCGTGCCGTTGAAAGCGCCGGTGCGCGCCGGCTACAGCGTCACGCGCAGCGTCAGCGCGGTCGAGCAGAAAGACGCATCGAAAGACAAGACGCGCCAGTGGTCGCGCGGCGATGTCGTGCGCATCCGCATCGAGGTCGAGGCGCAGACCGACATGACCTGGGTCGTCGTCAGCGACCCGGTGCCGGGCGGTGCGACCATCCTCGGCTCGGGCCTCGGCCGCGATTCGGCGATCGCGACCGGCACCGAGAAGCGCAGCGGCAACGCGTGGCCGGCGTACGAAGAACGCAGCTTCGAGGCCTTTCGCAGCTATTTCGAGTACCTGCCGAAAGGCAAGCACGTGATCGAGTACACGGTGCGCCTGAACAACCCCGGCAAGTTCTCGCTGCCGCCGACGCGGGTCGAGGCGATGTACGCGCCGGAGACGTTCGGTGAAGTGCCGAACGCGATGGTCGAGGTCGCGCCGTGATGCGCCTGCGTACGGTGACCGCTGCGGCGCTGCTGTTCGCGGCGACCGTCGCCCATGCGCTGCCGACCTTCGCCGAGGTGCGCGCCGCGCATCGCCCTTCCGACATCACGCTGACCGATCGCCACGGCACGCCGGTCCAGACGCTGCGCGTCGACAAACAAGTGCGCCGCCTGCCCTGGGTGCCGCTGGCCGACATGTCGCCTGCGCTGTTGCAAGCGGTATTGCTCAGCGAAGACAAGCCCTTCTACGAGCACAGCGGCGTCGACTGGAGCGCGGTCGCGAAGAGCGCCTGGGGCAATGTGTGGAACACGAGGACGCGTGGCGCGTCGACCTTGACGATGCAACTCGCCGGCCTGCTCGACGACGGCCTCGCGCGGCCGGGCAGCGGGCGCAGCGTCGGGCAGAAGATCGGCCAGGCGGTCACTGCAACAAGGCTGGAGGCGAACTGGCAGAAGAGCGAGATCCTCGAGGCCTACCTGAACTCGGTCGCGTTCCGGGGCGAGGTCGTCGGCATCGATGCGCTGAGCCTGACGCTGTTCGGCAAACACCCGAGCGGGCTCGACGCGCAGGAGTCGGCCGTGACCGCGGCGCTGCTGCGCGGGCCGAACGCGAGCGCCGATGCGGTCGCGCAGCGCGCGTGCGGCGTGTTGCAGTTGCAGCTGGCGCCGTGCACCGGCGTCGTCGCACTCACTGCCACGTCGCTCGCGCGCAAGGGCGGCATGCCGCTCGGCGAACAGCTCGCGCCTCACTTCGCGCGGCAGGTGATCGCAGCCGACGGCGCGGCAGTGCAACGCAGCACGCTCGACGCGGGCTTGCAGCGCGTCGCGGTGGCCGCGCTGCGTCGCCAGTTGAGCGAGCTCAGTGGCCGCAACGTCGAAGACGGCGCGCTGGTCGTGCTCGACAACGCCAGCGGCGAAGTGCGCGCGTGGGTCGGCTCCAGCGGCGATTTGTCGGGTGCGGCCCAGGTCGACGGCGTGCTCGCACGGCGCCAGCCGGGGTCGACGCTCAAGCCCTTCGTCTACGCGCTCGCGTTCGAGAAGAAGCTGATCACACCGGCGAGCCTGATCGACGATTCGCCGGCGCAGCTCGCGACCCAGAACGGCCTGTACCTGCCGCAGAACTACGACCACGATTTCAAGGGCTGGGTCAGCGCACGCACCGCGCTCGGCGCGAGCCTCAACGTGCCGGCGGTGCGCGTCGGCGCAATGCTCGGGCCCGATGCGCTGGTCGAGCGCTTCAACGCGCTCGGTCTCGCGTTGCCCCGACCCGGCGGCTTCTACGGCAACTCGCTCGCGCTCGGCAGCGCCGACGTGACCCTGCTCGCG
>JANMWQ010000374.1:0-11930 GCA_031394085.1 Rhizobacter sp.
GCTTTCGGGTACGCCTTCTCCAACAGGGCAGCGCCGGCGCCGAGCGCGCTCCACCAGTCGATCACGCGCTCGGGCTGCAGCAGGATGACTTCGAGCTTCTCGGCCATGCGCCGCGCCACTTCGGCGTGCAGCCACGGCGGCTCGGGTACTCGCGCGAGACGGCGCAACGCCGCGCGCACCGCGACCGGGTCGAGGCGGCGAGCGAGGTTCTGATCGGGTGGAAAGACAGCCATGCGAGCCAGTATATTGAGCCGTGCTGTTCACCCGACTCCTTCAGGCCACAAGCGCCGCCGCGCGCCTCCCCAGCCTGTGCGCGGTGTGCGGTGATTGGGGTTCGCAGCGGCTGTGCGACGACTGCATCGAGCGCTTCGCGGTGGTGGTGCCGCGCTGCCGGCGCTGCGCGTTGCAGGTGCCGGCTGGCGCGCCGGTCTGCGGCGCCTGCCTGACCGCACCGACGCCCTATGCACGCACGCTCGCGGCGGTCGACTATGACCACCCTTGGGACGGCCTGATCACGCACTTCAAGTTCCACGCCGCACTCGACCTCGCGCCTGCGCTCGCCGGGCGCATGCTGGCCGCGCTGCGCGACAGCGTGTTGCCCGCGCCGGCCTTGCTGCTGCCGATCCCGCTCAGCGCTCAGCGCTTGCGCGAGCGCGGCTACAACCAGGCGTGGGAGCTGGCCAGGCGCGTCGGCGCGGCACTGCATTGCGCGACCGACGCGACGCTGTTGCTGCGCGTCAAAGACACGCCGCACCAGCTCGCGTTCCCGCCCGACCAACGCGCCGGCAACGTGCGCGCAGCGTTCGCGGTCGAACCGAAGCGCCGTGCCGAACTGCACGGCCGCAGCGTGACGCTCGTTGACGACGTGATGACGACCGGCGCGACCGTGGCCGAGGCCGCGCGCACGCTGCTGCAGGCGGGCGCGGCCGAGGTGACCGTGTGGGTCGTCGCGCGCACACCGCATCGCGACGCGCCTTGAACCGCAGCACCGACAATCGCCTGCCATGTTCAATCTCGTCCTGGTCCGCCCCGAGATTCCACCGAACACCGGCAACGTGATCCGGCTGGCCGCCAACACGGGCTGCGCGCTGCACTTGATCGAGCCGCTCGGCTTTTCGATGGACGACCGGCAACTCAAGCGCGCCGGGCTCGACTACCACGAGTACGCGCCGGTGCGCACGCACGCCTCGTGGCAGGCGTTCGTCGAGGCGATGCGGCCCGATCCGGCCCGGATGTTCGCGTTCACGACCCGTGGCAGCCGGCCGTTCGCCGACGTCGCCTGGCACCCGGGCGACTGGCTGGTGTTCGGCTCCGAGACCGCCGGCCTGCCGCCGGAGGTGCGCGACACCTTCGACGCCGTGCAGCGCGTGCGCCTGCCGATGCGCGAAGGCCAGCGCAGCCTGAACCTCAGCAACGCGGTCGCGGTCGCGGTCTTCGAAGCGTGGCGGCAGAACGGCTACGCGGGCGGCAGCTGAAGCACGCGGCCAGCGCCGGGCCGCTCCCATGGGCCACGAAGAGGCCCACGTCGTGGACCTCGCGGGCCGCGTACCCGCCCGGCGGGTGGGGACGGTACCCCGTCACCGGGTGCCCCATTACTCGGGCTCGACTCCGGCGGCCTTGATCACCTTCGCCCAGCGCTCGCGCTCGCTCTTCATCAGGCCGGCCAGCGCCTCGGGCGCGGTGCCGGCGGCGCTGAAATACTGACCCAGCATCTTGCCGCGCACCTCGTCGCTCTTGATGATGCGGATCAGCTCGCTCGCGACGCGGTCGACGATGGGCCGGGGCGTGGCGGCCGGGGCCAGCACCGCCTGCCACGAGATCGCCTCGAAGCCCGCATAGCCCTGCTCATGCAGGCTCGGGTAAGCGGGGAGCGACCCTGAGCGGCCGAGCGTCGTGACGCCCAGCGGCGTGAGTTTGCCGGCGCGGATCTGCGCCATCGCGACGCCAGGCACCATGAAGCCGGCCTGCACCTCACCGGCGAGGATCGCGCTGACGATCTGCGGGAAGCCTTGGTACGGCACATGCAGCAGGTCGATGCCGGCGCGCGTCTTGAACCATTCCATCGCGAGGTGGGAGGCGCTGCCGATGCCGACGCTGCCGTAGTTCAGCTGGCCCTTCTTATCTTTCGCGATGCGCACGAAATCGGCCAGCGTGCTGGCACCGAGCTTCGGGTCGACCACCAGCACGTTCGGCGAGGTCGCGACCAGCGTCACCGGCGCGAGGTCCCTCAAAGGGTCGTAGTTCAGCGCCTTCTTCAGCAGCGGCGCGGTCACCAGCGGGCCCTGGATCGTCAACAGCAAGGTGTAGCCGTCGGGCTCGGCGCGCGCGACCGCGCCGGTGCCGATCTCGCCGCCGGCGCCCGGCTTGTTGTCGATCACGACCGGCTGACCGAGCGCGCGCGCGAGCGGCTCGGCGATCAAGCGGGCGATGTAGTCGGGCGAGCTGCCGGGCGGGAACGCCACGACCAGCTTGATCGGGCGGTTCGGCCAGGCCTGGGCGAACGCCGGGGCGCCGAGCGTGACCGCACCGGCGATCGAGGTGTGCAGGAAATGGCGGCGTTGCATCGAAGAATTCTCCGGGGTGAATTGGGTTTCGGCCGCGCGGCGGCCCGTCAGCAGGTCTCGGGCCGCGCCCCGCGGCCCATCAGTTGTTCGAGCGCCTGCGCGGGCGTCGTGCGGCCATCGAGCACGGCCGCGACCGCCTCGACGATCGGCATCTCGACGCCCAGCGTTGCCGCGCGCTGAAGCACCATCGGCGCGGTCGTCACGCCTTCGGCCACGTGGCCGAGTTCGGCGAGGATTTGCGCCAGCGGCAGGCCCCCGGCGAGCCGCAGCCCGACGGTGCGGTTGCGCGACAGATCGCCGGTAGCGGTCAGCACCAGATCGCCGAGGCCCGAGAGGCCCATGAAGGTCTCGGGCCGCGCGCCGAGCGCCACGCCGAGCCGCGTCATCTCGGCCAGGCCGCGCGTGATCAACGCAGCGCGCGCGTTCAGCCCAAGGCCCACGGGGCCGCCTTCGCGGCCGGGCATGCCATCGGCGATGCCGGTGGCGATCGCGAGCACGTTCTTCACCGCACCGCCGACCTCGACGCCGACCGGATCATCCGAGGTGTAGATGCGCAGGTTGTCGCTGTGCAACGCATCGACTGCTTCTTCGCAGAGCGCGGCGTCGGCGCTGGCCGCGACCAGCGCGGTCGGTTGGCCGCGCGCGACCTCGATCGCGAAGCTCGGACCCGACAGCACGCCCACCCGCGCGTTCAATCCCGCCGCCCGTGAGAGCTCGTGGCCGAGCAAGCCGCTGCGCTGCTCGAACCCCTTGCAGAGCCACAACACGCCGGCCGCGCGCGTGCCGATGCGGCGCAGCATCTCGTCGAGCGCCGCCATCGGCGTTGCAATGATGACCAGCCCGCCGCGCGCATGCGCGAGCGCGGCCTCGAAATCGGTGTCGAGCTGGAGTTCATCCGGCAGCGCGACCGACGGCAGGTAGTGCGCGTTGCGGCGCGACGCATTCATCTGCGCAGCCTGCGCCGCATCGCGGGCCCAGAGCCGCGTCGGGTGCCGCGCCGCGGCGTTGACCGCGAGCGCGGTGCCCCAGGCGCCGGCACCGAAGACCGTCAGGTTCATCGCGCGCCGGGTGTGCGCCGGGTCAGTTCGAAGGGGCGATGGTGGCCGAGCCGTTGGCGCCGTTCGTGCCGTTCACCTGCCCCGCGGCCTGCGCCTGCTGTGCTTCGAACATCGCCTGGAAGTTCACTTCCGACAGCAGCACCGGCGGGAAGCCCGCGCGCGTGCAGACGTCGGAGACGATCGCGCGCAGGTAGGGATAGATGATGCCCGGGCAGGCGATGCCGATGATCGGCTGCAGCTGGTCTTCGGGGATGTTGCGGATCTCGAAGATGCCGCCTTGCTTGGCTTCGACCAGGAACAGCACCTTGTCGTTGACCTTGGTCGTGACGGTCGCGGTGACGGTCACTTCGTAGACGCCTTCGCCGATCGGCGCGGCGCCCAGGCCGAGGTTGATCTCGACCTGCGGCTGGCCCTGCTCGAGCAGGATCTGCGGCGAATTGGGTTGCTCGAGCGAGAGATCCTTCAGGTAGATGCGCTGGATCTGGAACACGGGGTTGTTGGTTTCGTCAGCCATGACAGTCTCGGGTGGTGGGGTGGAAGCGCTCGCCCGCAGAGGCACGGTGAGCGGTGTGCGGTAAGAGAAGTTCGGTAAGAGAAGTGCGGCAGCGATTATCGCCGTGCGAGGTGCACGAGCGGATTCAAGCGCTCGGGCCCGCCAGCAGTGGCAGCAAACCGCCTTGCCGGTCGAGCTCGACCAGGTCGTCGCAGCCGCCGACATGGGTGCTGCCGATGAAGATCTGCGGCACGGTGCGGCGCCCGCCGGTGAGCTCGAGCATCTTCGTGCGCTGCGCCGGGTCGAGGTCGACGCGGATGTCTTCGATCGACTCGACACCGCGCTCCTTGAGCAAAGCCTTGGCGTGCTGGCAGTACGGGCAGACTTGGGTGGAGTACATGGTGACGGGTTGCATGGGAGTGCCTTGTTCAGGTCAGGCGGTCGAGGCCGACTTTTCGACCGGCAAGTTCGCCGCACGCCAGGCTTCGAGCCCGCCGCCGAGCACGCGTGCGTTCTCGAAGCCGAGCTTCTTCAGCGCCGCCACACCTTTGGCGGCGCGCGCGCCGGTCGCACACACGACGACGAGCGGCAGCGCCTTGTTCTTCGGCAACGCATTCGAGGTTTCGATCTGGCCGAGCGGCACGCTCTTGGCGCCGGCGACGTGGCCTGCGGCGTATTCGGCCGGCTCGCTCACGTCGATCAGCACCGCCTTTTCGCGGTTGATCAGGTGCACCGCATCGTGGGTCGAGAGCTTGCCGGCGCCGCCCGCGCCCTTGCCCAGCATCGGCCACAGCAGCAGGCCACCGGACACGGCGGCCGCGAGAAACAGGAACCAGTTGTCGATGAAGAACTTCACGGGCACGCCAATGTCTTGGAGAAAAGAGCGCGATTATAGAATTCGCACGCTCGCCCTCCCGGCCGTCACCACCATCACCCACACACCATGCACACGCTCGTCCTGATCCGCCACGGTGAATCGACCTGGAACCTGGAAAACCGCTTCACCGGCTGGACCGACGTCGACCTCACGCCGCTCGGCGTGCAGCAAGCGCAGCAGGCCGGGCGCCTGTTGAAGGCCGAGGGCTACGAGTTCGACATCGCCTACACCTCGGTGCTCAAGCGCGCGATCTGGACCCTCTGGCACACGCTCGACCAGATGGACCGCACCTGGCTGCCGGTGAGGAACGACTGGCGCCTGAACGAGCGCCACTACGGCGCGCTGCAAGGGCTGAACAAGGCCGAGACCGCCACGAAGTTCGGCGACGAACAGGTGCTGGTCTGGCGCCGCAGCTACGACACGCCGCCGCCGACGCTCGCTGCCACCGACCCGCGCAGCGAGCGCACCGACCCGCGCTATGCGGCGCTCGCCCCGGGCCAGGTGCCGCTGACCGAGTGCCTGAAAGACACGGTCGCCCGCGTGCTGCCGTTCTGGAACGACACGATTGCGCCGGGGTTGCGCGCCAACCAGCGCATCGTGATCGCGGCGCACGGCAACAGCATCCGCGCGTTGGTCAAGTACCTCGACGGCGTCTCCGACGACGCGATCGTCGGCGTCAACATCCCGAACGGTATCCCGCTGGTCTACGAGCTCGACGAGGCGCTCAAGCCGATCAAGCGCTACTACCTGGGTGACGCCGAAGCGGCCGCGAAGGCCGCGACAGCGGTGGCGAACCAGGGCAAGGCCTGACGCTGCGGGACCACCGCGCGTGCGCAATGCACGGTGCAGGCCAAAAACTTCTTGAGCCGCGTTCAGCCGCACCGATAGCGCTGGGAAACTCTCGGTTCGCACAACTGTGCATCCGGTGCATTCCATGCCCTTTATCAATTCGCCGCCCCGAGCGCGCTTGTCCGCCGGCTTCACGCTGATCGAGTCGATGCTCGTCGTTGCGTTGATCGGTGTGCTGGCGGCCATCGCCTACCCCAAGTACAGCTCGTACCGCGACCGGGTCAACACGTTCCAGGCCGTGCAGGACATCAACGCGATGTCGGCAATGATCAGCAACCGCTGGAACGACACCCGCGCCTACCCCGAGTCTTTGGACGAAATCCAGATGGGCGGGCGGCTGGACCCCTGGGGCTCGCCCTACGTTTACTACAACGTCGAGAGCAACGGCAAGGGGCACGCCCGCAAGGACCACGCCCTCAACCCGATCAACAGCGACTTCGACCTCTACAGCCTTGGGCCGAACAAGAAAACCAAGCCGCAGATCACCCAGAAAGACAGTCTCGACGACGTCATTCGCGCGAGCAACGGCGCGTTCGTCGGCACGGCCTCGTCGTTCTGACGCATGCGTTTTCCGACGCGCCATCGCGGGGCTTCGCCGGCACGACTCGCGCACCGACTCGTGCTGTTGTTCCTCGGTGCGGCGTTGGTGCCAGTGTTGCTTTCCGACTGGTTGTCGATCGACGTGATGACGCAAGTCGCCGAACGCTTCGACCGCGAAAGTCGCCAGCAGACGACGCGGCAGGTCAGCCGGCAAGTCCTCGACCGGCTGCTCGCGGCCAAGGCGGTGATGGCGGCCGCGGTGCAGACCCGATCGGCTTCGGCGGCCGCGCACGCCGCGCCGGCCGCCAGCCCCGGCGACATCTTTCGCAAGACGGTGTTCCCGGGCGGCAGCGGCCAACGTTCGCTCGGAGCCGACACCGACGACCTCGCGTCGCTCTGGCAGCGCGCCGCGCCACGGCCGGAACTTGACTCGCCGCGCGGGCAAGACGGCAATGCGGTTCACATCGAACTGCGCACGGCGGTGGCAGCCGGTGCCCCGCAGCGCCTGTTGCTCGGTGCCGGCATCGGCGGCCGATGGGTCGCCATTTCGGAACTGCGACCCGAGTTCGTCTGGGCGCCGGTCTTCAACGCCGACGAGGACGCGGTCTGGTCGGTGCGCGACGGGCTCGGTCAGGTGCTGATGCAGCGCAGTGGCGCCGATGTGACCTCGCCCGGTACACCGCACCCCGGGTTCGAGGCGCGCCTGTTCCTGTCCGCCGAACTCGCATCGGGACCTTGGCGCTTCGAGCAGCGCGCACCCGGCCCGACGCTGCATTGGCACGGCGTGCCGTTGGCTGGCTGGCTCGGCGGCGTCGCGCTGGCCACGCTGCTCGTCGTCGGCCTGTACGGTGGCCGCGAGATTCGCCGCATGCTCGCACCGTTGGAGGCGCTGACGCACGGAACGCGGCAACTCGCCGCCGGATTCACGACCACCCGCGTGGTGGTCCGCGGCAACGATGAAATCAGCGCACTGGGCAACGCCTTCAACGAGATGGCCGGCGAACTTGAAGCGCAATTTTCGACGCTCCGAAACCTGTCGGACATCGACGCCGGCATCCTCGCGGGCACACCGCTGAGCGAGCTGGCACAGCGTGTGGCGGATCAATTGCAGCGCCTGTATCCGCTGTCGCGGGCGGCGGTGCACTGGCGCGAGGGCGCGCACACGTTGCACTCGGTGGCCGGCCGGGCCGATCCGGTTGGCGCGACCGCTGCCGACGCGGTGGCCGGTGTCGAACTGACGCACCTGCAGGTCGAGCAGTTCGATCGGCTTTCTGACGGCGACGGGCTCGACGCGACGCTCGCGGAGCCGTTCACTGCGTCGGCACACGGCGCCGCGACGCGCCCGTTCGTGCTGACGATCAAAGAGGCAGGGAACACACGCGCCGTGATCGCGCTTTGCCTTGCCGAAGCGGCACGCTCGCCTTCGTTGAAACCGGCGCGCGACCTGACGGATCGGCTCGCCGTCGCGCTCGTCGCGCGCAGCCGCGAGCAGCAGCTCGTGCACCGCGCGGTGCATGACCAGCTCACCGGCCTGGCCAACAGTTACGGCCTGCAGACTCACCTCGAGCGCCTGCTCGCACAAGCGGGCGGCGCCGAACTGGCGGTGCTGTTCATCGACCTCGATCACTTCAAGGACGTGAACGACAACCACGGTCACGGCGTCGGCGACGAACTGTTGCAGCTCGTCGGTGCGCGGCTTCGCGCCTGCCTGCCCGAGGCGGCGCTGCTCGCACGCAAGGGCGGCGACGAGTTCGTCGTCGTCTTGCCGGGCGCTGACGCCGACACCGCCTGCAGTTGCGCATCGCGCATCGTCGAGGCGCTCGGGCAGCCCGCCTTCTTGCGCGGCATTGCGCACAGCTGCGCGGCCAGCATCGGCATCGCGCTCGGCCCCGCACACGGCAGCACGCAGGAAGAACTCCTGCGCTGCGCGGACGTGGCGCTCTATGTCGCGAAAGGCGCCGGGCGATCGCGGCATGCGGTCTTCAGTGCGTCGTTCGACAGCGCTGCGCGCGAGCGGGCGTCGCTGCTGGCCGCGCTGCGCGTTGCGGTGGCCCGCGATGAACTCCTCGTGCACTACCAGCCCCGGTTGCGCGCGCGCGATGGCGTCATCTCGTCCGCGGAGGCCCTCGTGCGCTGGCAGCATCCGCAGCGCGGCCTGCTGATGCCCGGCACGTTCATCGAGCTGGCCGAATCCTCAGGCCTGATCGCGCCGATCGGCGAGTGGGTACTGGACCGCGTTTGCGCACAGATATCGCAATGGCAAGGCCAGGGCCGCGGGCTGGAACGCGTGTCGGTCAACGTGTCGGCGCTCCAGCTCGCCACCGGCGATCTTCCGGCCAAGGTGAGCGCGGCGCTGACCCGGCACGCGGTCGAAGCGCACCGGCTGGAACTCGAAGTCACCGAAAGCCTGCTGGTGGGCGATGTCAGTGCCGCCCGCATCCAGCTGGCGCAGATACGGCGGCTCGGCGTGACCATTGCAATGGACGACTTCGGGACCGGCCATTCATCGATGGCGCTGCTGCGCCAGTTGCCGATCGACGTGCTGAAGATCGACCGCGCTTTCGTGACCGACATGGTCACCGACCCGAGTGCGCTGGCGATCGCGCGCACCATCGTCACGCTCGCGAAGTCGCTCTCGTTGCAACTGGTCGCCGAGGGCATCGAAACCGAAGAACAAGCCACGTTGCTGCGCGCGATGGGCTGCGACGAATTTCAGGGTTTCCTGTACGGCAGGCCGGTCGCGGCGAAGGCCTTCGAACGCCTGCCACGGACATCGCTCTACGCGCACCCCGACCCGGCACAGGCGCGGCGGGCCGGTACCGCGGCCTAGTTATTCAGCGTGCGAGCTGCGCAGCGATGTCGGCGCGCAGCCCCTGCGCCAGGGCACGACGATCGGCATTCGCGGTGGGTCGCGCCGGCAACATCGTCAGATGCGCGACCAACCCTTCGGCGCAGGCGACGCGCCAGATGCTTTCGACCAGCGTGGTCGTGCCGATGTACTCCGCCGCGGGGCTGATCGTTTCGCGCGCGTCCGAGAAGCGCAGCGCGATCGGCTGCACCGGCGCCTGCGTGGCGATCGCCGCCTGAAACAGATTCGCGTGGAACGGCAGCAGCGCGCGGCCGTCCGAGGTGGTGCCCTCCGGGAACACCGCGACCGTCTGCCCCTCGCTCAGCGCCTGAGCCACCAGGTGCACGACCCGCAGCGCATCGCGCTTGCGCTCGCGCTCCAGGTACAGCGTGCCGGCCGCGTCGGCGAGCTTCGACAACAGCGGCCACGCTTGAATGTCGGCCTTCGAGACGAAGCGCGCCTGCGGCACGACCGCGTGCAGCGCGGTGATGTCGAGCCACGAGACATGGTTCGCCGCCAGCAGCACGCCACCGGTTTGCAGGCTGCCCTCGACGCGCATCGAAATGCCCATCAACCGCAGCGTCTTGGTCGACCACCAGCGGATGCGCGCGTGGCGCTGCGCAGGGTCGAGCGCGCGGAATCGCAGCAGCACGATCGCGAGGCCGTGAAACAGGTGGATGACGCTGCGCAGCAGGCGCCACGCAGCACGCACACCGACCCGCATCAGGCCGTGGCGTCGTAGGCGACGCTGCCCGCCACCAGCGTGTACTTCACCCGACCGGGCACTTCGTAGCCGGCGAACGGCGTGTGCTTGCCCTGGCTGCGCAGCGCCGCCGGCGTGACCTGCCAGCGCTGGTCGAGCCCGAAGATGCACACGTCGGCGACACCGCCTTCGACGAGCCGCCCCGCGCTCGCCCCGAGCGAACCGAGCGCGTCGCCGATCACGGCGACCGGCGCGTGCGTGACCGCGCCGAGCGTGCGCAGCAGCGGCACCGCGTCGTCGTCGCCCCACTTCAGCGCGAGGCTCAGCAGCAGCTCCAGCCCGGTCGCGCCGGGCTCGGCCTCGGCGAACGGCAGGTTCTTCATGTCGGCGTCGACTGGCGTGTGGTCGCTGACGAGCGCGTCGATCGTGCCGTCGGCGAGCGCGGCGCGGAGCGCGGCACGGTCGCGTTGCTGGCGCAGCGGCGGCGTCAGGCGCATCGCCGAATCGAAGTAGCCGATGTCGAGGTCGGTCAGGTGCAGCGAGTTGATGCTGACGTCGCACGTGACCGGCAAGCCTTCGGCCTTGGCGCGGCGCACGAGCGCGATGCCGGCGGCACTGCTGATGCGGCACAGGTGGACGCGCGCCTGCGTGTCGCGCACCAGCTCGAAGATCGTCGCGAGCGCGATCGTCTCGGCGATCGCCGGAACGCCCGAGAGGCCCATGCGCGTCGCGAGCGCACCCTTCGCGGCGACGCCATTGCCGAGCCACGCGTCGCTCGGCCGCAGCCAGGTGGTGTAGCCGAAGGTCGCGGCGTACTGCAGCGCGCGGTGCAGCACCAGCGTGTCTTTCAACGCCACTTCGGCCTGCGAGAAGCCGACGCAGCCGGCCTCGGTCAGCTCGGCCATCGCGGTCAGCACCTCGCCCTGCAGGCCGCGGGTCAGCGCGCCGAGCGGGTACAGGTGCGCGAGGTTCAGGTTGTGAGCGCGGAACTTGAGCATCTGCACCAGGCCGGGCTGGTCGAGCACCGGGTCGGTGTCGGGCGGGCAGACCAGGCTGGTGACGCCACCGGCCACGGCCGCGGCCATCTCGGACTCCAACATGCCTTCATGCTCGTGGCCCGGCTCGCGCAGGCGTGCCGCGAGATCGACGAGACCGGGCGCGACGACGAGGCCAGCCGCATCGATCGTGCGGTCGGCGTCGAAGCCGGGGCTGACCTTGCCGAAGCCGACGATGCGGCCCGCGGCGATGGCGAGGTCGCCGATCGCGTCGTGCCCGGATGCGGGGTCGATCAAGCGCCCGCCTTTGATCAGAATTTTCATGCCACATTCCCCGCGATGATCGACATCACGGCCATGCGCACCGCGATGCCGAAGGTGACCTGCGGCAGGATCACGCTCTGCGCGCCATCGGCCACGTCGGAGTCGATCTCGACGCCGCGGTTGATCGGCCCGGGGTGCATCACGATCGCATCGGGTCGGGCGAGCGCGAGCTTCTCGGGCGTGAGCCCGTAGTTCTTGAAGTACTCAGCCGCGCTCGGCAGCATCGCGCCGCTCATGCGCTCGTTCTGCAGGCGCAACATGATGATCACGTCGGCGCCGGCGATGCCCTCTTTCATGTCGTGGCACACGCGCACGCCCATCGCCGCGAGGTCGCCCGGCACGAGCGTTTTCGGGCCGACGGCGCGGATCTCGGGCACGCCGAGCGTGGTGAGGGCATGGATGTCGGAGCGCGCGACACGCGAGTGCACGATGTCGCCGACGATCGCGACCGTGAGCTGCGTGAAGTCTTTCTTGAAATGGCGGATCGTGTACATGTCGAGCAGCCCCTGCGTCGGGTGCTGGTGGCGGCCGTCACCGGCGTTGACCACGTGCACATGCGGCGCGCAGTGCTGCGCGATCAGGTAGGGCGCGCCGCTTTCGCTGTGGCGCACGACGAACATGTCGGCGTGCATCGCCGAGAGGTTCGCGATCGTGTCGAGCAGGCTCTCGCCCTTGGCGG
>JANMWQ010000390.1:0-1693 GCA_031394085.1 Rhizobacter sp.
GCTCGGCTTGGCGGCGACCTGCAATGAATACGCGGGCGCCTTCTGCCGCGAAGCGCTTGGCACTTGCCAAGCCAATGCCGGTGCTGCCACCTGTGATGAGTGCTGTCTTGCCTGTGAGCCTGCCCATGAGAGCGTCCTAAAGTTCAGTTGCTGATGGTTTGCACTCTAGGTGTCTAATTTCGTTTAGTCTAGTATGCACTTTTTGGTAAGTACAAAGGCTTCTCAATGACAAGCTCATTTACATGCGGTCTCGACGCAGCGCTGGCGGTCATCGGCGGCAAGTGGAAGCCCTTGATCCTGTTCCATCTCGCACACGACACCCGCCGCTATGGCGATCTGAAGCGAGCGGTCAATGGCGTGAGCGACAAGATGCTGATTCAGCATTTGAAGGAATTGCAGGCCGATGGGGTGGTTCAGCGTGTCGACTACCAGACCATTCCGCCCAAAGTCGAATACTCGCTCACCAAATTCGGCGTGAGTCTTGCAAACAGCCTTGCGCCACTGTGCGCTTGGGGAAGCGCACACATGAGCCAGGTCGAGAAGATTCTGCGCGGCCGCCAGAGCATGTCTGCATCGACAGAGTGAGTCGCCCGACGCCGATCGAGGCGTTCGCGCCTAAAGTGCGCTCATGCACACCGACACCCACTTCTACGAACCGCGCCTCGGCCACGGCCTGCCGCACGATCCGTTCAACGCGATCGTCGGGCCGCGCCCGATCGGCTGGATCTCGTCGATGAACGCGCAGGGTGGCTTCAACCTCGCGCCCTACAGCTTCTTCAACGCCTTCAACTACACGCCGCCGATCGTCGGGTTCGCGAGCATCGGCGCGAAAGACACGCTCGCCAACGTGCAGGCGACGCGCGAGTTCGCGTGGAACCTCGTGATCCGGCCGCTCGCCGAGCGCATGAACGCGAGTTGCGCGGCGGTGCCGCCCGAGGTCAGCGAGTTCGATCTCGCCGGCCTCACGCCCGCGCCCTCGCGTCTGATCGCGGCGCCGCGCGTGGCCGAGAGCCCGGTGTCGTTCGAGTGCCGCGTGACGCAGATCATTCAACTGCAAGGCGCCGACGGCGTTCAGGTCGAGACCTGGCTGACGCTCGGCGAGGTCGTCGCGGTCCACATCGATAAGTCGCTGCTGCCGGGCGGCGTGTACGACACCGCCGCCGCAGAGCCGATCCTGCGTGCCGGCGGCGCGGGCGACTACTTCGCCATCACGGCCGCGCAGCGCTTTCGGATGGCGCGGCCACGCTGATGACCTGTGAAACCGCCCTCTGCAAGGGGTTGGATTGGATACTTGGCCCGTGTTAAGCTGGTCAGCACACTAGTCAGTTGGAGGTGATGTCATGCACTCTTGGCCCGTACAGGATGCGAAGGCCCGGTTCAGTGAGTTCCTTGAAAAGTGCTTGACCGAAGGCCCGCAAATGGTCACGAAGCGCGGCGCCGAGGCTGCGGTGTTGGTGCCCGCCGACGAGTGGCGCCGACTGCGAGCCTCTGCCCAGCCCACGCTCAAGGAACTGCTTCTGTCGAACCAGGGGCGAACGGAGAAGCTGGCGCCTGCCAAAGGCAAGGCACGGCGGCGCGCTCCCCCGGCGCTCGGGTGAGCACGGTGTACCTGCTCGACACGAACGTGGTCTCGGAGCTTCGCAAGCCGAAACCACACGGCGCGGTGTTGCAATGGATTCAGAGCATCCCTGAC
>JANMWQ010000423.1:0-3461 GCA_031394085.1 Rhizobacter sp.
ATCACCTTGCCGGTCTTGGCGTCGAGCGCCAGCAGCATGCTGTCGGCCTGCTGCAGGAAGATCTTGCCCTCGGCATAGGCCAGGCCGCGGTTCACGGTGTCGCAGCACATCTGCGGGATCACGGCCGGGTCTTGCTTCGGTTCGTACTTCCAGAGGATTTTCTGGGTGTCGAGGTCGACCGCGAACACCTTGTTCGGGAACGGCGAGTGCAAGTACATCTTGCCGTCGATCACCAGTGGCGAACCTTCATGGCCGCGCAGCACGCCGGTAGAGAAGGTCCAGGCGACCTGCATCTTCGCGACGTTGGTGTGTTGATCTGGTTCAGCTTGGTGTAGCGCTGGTTGAACATGTCTCCCGCTTGCATCGCCCAATTCTTCGAATTGGCGACGTTCTTCTCGACGTCCGGGTTGGCGAATGCCAACACCGGGACCGCAAGCAGTGCTGCTGCCACGAGGCGCCATGGGCGCCCGAGTTGTTGCCCCGAAATTTGCATTGAAGTCTCCATATTTTGAGATCACCACAGCCCCTCGACAAGAACCGCTGAGAGGACGAAGGCCGCGCCAATTCGCTCATGCCCGCACGACCCCGATTGCAAGTTGCGAGCCTGTTCCTGGGCTGCGCCGCCAGGCGACTCGACAACCTCGTTTCACTTCCGTTTCATGGCCTCTTTCGTCGCAAAAACCCTTAGGAAAAACCCGATCGTTCTCGACCCGCGACGAGATTGCGATGCATCTTTCGAGCCGCATGCGATGAACGCATTAGGGTCAGTCCGGATGCGGGAAGCAACGCTGAAATCGAAGCGTGCCAACGGCGCCACCGCTGCGCCAAAAGTGTGGCAATCGGTTTTGGCACACAGTGTCTCAGTGTCATCTCATGGCTTACCCAACTGCGCCCGCCCCGTCGTCGCAACGGGCGTGCCGATGAGGTGAAGCACCGAGGGTTGATCGCCGCCGCCGGCCTCACACTGCGTCGCGACGATCACCACCCGGCCGCGAGCCGGCCCCACTCGATGTCAGAGACTCGCTCCCCGAGGGGCTCCGCGCCCCGGCCATTCACGCGCGACGCGCTGCGACTGCTCGCAGCGGCGTGGGCCGGTTGGGCCGCGACGGCGGCCGGTGCCGAGGCCGCAGTGACCGCGCCGGCCATCAGGTTGCCGGACGTCGAAATCATCGCCACCACGCCACTGCCGGGTTCCGGCGTTCCGTTGAGCAAGCTGCCGGCAAACGCGCAAGCCTTCACCGGGCGCGAGCTGCGCGAGCAGCGCGCCGGCAACCTGACCGAGTTCCTCGAGCAGAACGCCACCAGCATCACCGTCAACGCGGCGCAGGGCAACCCGTTTCAGCCCGACATCAACTTTCGCGGCTTCACCGCCTCGCCGCTGCTCGGCACGCCGCAGGCGATCTCGGTGTTCTTCGACGGCGTGCGCGTCAACGAGCCGTTCGGCGACGCCGTCAACTGGGACCTGATCCCGCAGTCCGCGATCGCCGGCATCCAGCTCATCCCCGGCTCGAATCCGGCCTTCGGCCTGAACACGCTCGGCGGCGCCATCGCGCTCTTCAGCAAGCGCGGCGCGACCGAGTATCCGGACGCACCGGGCGGCACGGTCGCGCTCTCGGGTGGCTCGTTCGGGCGCCGCACGCTGACGTTCGAGACCGGCGGCAAGCAGGGCGCGTGGGACTGGTTCGTCACCGGCAACGACGCGCGCGACCACGGCTGGGCCGAGCACAACGCCAGCCGCGTGCGGCAAGTGTTCGCGAAGGCCGGCTGGCAAGACGACCGCAGCGATGTCGAGCTCAGCGTCAGCGGCGCCGACAACCGCCTCGCCGCGACCCAGACCCTGCCGCTCAGCTTCCCCGACATTCGCGAGGCCTACACCTACCCCGACCAGAACATCAACCGCGCCGCGCTCGCCGCGCTCAAAGCCAGCCACGCACTCTCGACCTCGTTGCTGCTCAGCGGCAACGCCTATTGGCGCGACTACACCAACCGCAGCCTGAGCAGCAACGTGAACGACCGGTTCGGGCCGAGCGATCCGGTCGAGGCGTTCAACGATGCGTCGGCGATTGCGCAGCGCAGCCACGGCCTGGGCGTGCAGCTCACCGACTCGGCGCCGCGGGCCGGCCACGCGAACAAACTGGTGGTCGGCGTGAGCGTCGACGCTGGTCGCGCGCGCTTCACCCGCGCATCGCAGGCCGCGGCCTTCGGTGCCGATCGGGGCGCTTTTGCCACCGGAGATTTCGAGACCGACACCGACGCCGACTCCCGCACCCGCCACCTCGGCGCGTTCATTGCCGATTCGCTCGACCTCGACGAGCGCTGGACGCTGACGCTCGCCGGGCGCTTGAACCGGGCCGACGTGCGCATCGAAGACCGCAGCGGCACGGCCCCCGAGCTGAACGGCGATCACCGCTTCACGCGCTTCAACCCGGCGCTCGGGCTGAACTTCAACCCGAGCCGCGCGCTGACGCTGTACGCGGGTTACAACGAAGGCATGCGCGCGCCCACCGCGATCGAGCTTACCTGCGCCGACCCGAACGCGCCGTGCAAGCTGCCGAACAATTTTCTGGCCGATCCACCGCTGAAGAAGATCGTCTCGAAGACCTTCGAGGTCGGCGGCCGCGGCAAGCTCGGTGACGCGACGACCTGGAGCCTGGCGCTGTTTCGCACCGACCTGCGCGACGACTTGCAGTTCGTCAGCAGCAACGGCGTGGCGCTGAACGCGGGCTTCTTCCAGAACGTCGGCACGACGCGCCGCCAGGGCTTCGAGGCCGGCGCCGCCACCCGCATCGGCCCGGCCACGCTGACGCTGCGCTACAACTTCATCGATGCGAGCTACCGCACCGGGTTCGTCGAGAACAGCCCGAGCAACTCGACCGCCGATGCGAACGGCGCCATCACGGTGAAGCGCGGCGACCGCTTCCCGTCGATTCCGCGCCATGCGCTCAAGGTGCGCGGCGAGCTGAACCTGACGGCGCCGTGGCGCATCGCGGCCAACCTGCAAATCGCCAGCCAGCAGTACGCGCGCGGTGACGAAAACACCCTCGACGCGAACGGCCGCGTGCCGGGCTATGCGCTGCTCAACATCGACACGCGGTACCAGATCACCGCGAAGCTGCAGCTCTTCGCGCGCGTCGACAACGTCTTCAACCGCCGCTACGCCAACTTCGGCGTGCTCGGCCACAACGTGTTCACCGGCGCTGGGCAAGGCTTCGACCCGGCGAACGCGCGCGCCGAGCAGTTCCGCGGCAACGGCACGCCGCGCGGGGCGTGGGCAGGCGTCCAGTACGCGTTCGACTGATGAAAGGTTTGGCATGGATCGCAACGACGCACTGCTGAGCGACTGGCGCCAACGTGCGCTCGCCATCGAAGCCGAGGTGGGCCGCGCCGTGATCGGCCAGGCGCGCGTCATCCGGCTCGTCAACACGGCGGTGTTCGCGCGCGGCCATGTGCTGTTGCAAGGC
>JANMWQ010000455.1:0-5365 GCA_031394085.1 Rhizobacter sp.
GATGCCCATCAACGAGGCCGCGACCGCGTCTTCCTTGATCGCCTCGAACGCGCGGCCGATGCGCGAGCGGCGCAGCCGCCACAGGATCAGCAGCACCACCACGAGCGACGCGGTCACATGCCACCATTGCGTGAGCTGCGGTATGCCGTTCAGGCCGAGCGCGCCACCGGTCAGCGATTCGGCGTTGAGGATCAGCACGCGCACCACTTCGCCGAAGCCGAGCGTGGCCATCGCGAGGTAGACGCCCGAGAGCCGCAAGGTCGGCCCGCCGATGACGAGCGCGACGGCGGTGGGCGCCGCGATGCCGGCGGCGAGCGCGACGGGGAAGGGCGCGCCGTAGTTCATCGTCAGGATAGCCGCGGTGTACGCGCCGATGCCCATGAACGCCGCGTTGGCCATCGCCAGCAACCCGCACGACAGCGTGAGCCAGATCGACAGCGCCAGCAGCGCGTTGATGCCGATCGTCAGCACCAGGTTGCTGTAGATCTGCCAGAAGTTCTCGAACCATTCCATGTCAGGCCTCCCGCCGGGCCGCCCCAAGGGAAGGCCTGCGCCCCAAGGGCCACGAGGTGGCCCTTTCATGGCCACGGGGGCAGGAGCGAAGCGACGTGGGGGCAGTCATCAGGCTTTGCGTTCCAGCACCTTGCCGAACATGCCTTGCGGGCGCAGCAGCAGCACGATGAACAAGAGCCCGAAGGCGACCGCGTCCCGCATCGTCGAGCCGATGTAGGCGACCGACATCACTTCGGCGAAGCCGAGGAACAGGCCGCCGATCAACGCGCCGCGGATGTCGCCCATGCCGCCGAGGATGATCACCGCGATGCCTTTGTGCAGCATCGGTTGGCCCATCAGCGGAAACACCGCGTTCGAGTACAGCGCGATCAGCACGCCGCTGACGCCACCGAGCGCGGCCGCCGTGAACGAGGTCAGGTAGAACAGGCCCTCGACGTTGATGCCGAGCAGCATCGCCGCCTTCGGTGACTCGGCGATCGCGCGCAAAGCGCGGCCGAGCTGCGTCTTGCGCATCACGATCAACAGGCCCGCCATCAACGCGAACGACAGCGCGATGATCGCGACCTCGAGCACGCTGATCTGCACACCCCAGAAGTGCAATTGCTCGTCGGGCACCAGATCGCTGGGAAATCGCAGGTTCTCGGCGCCGAAAATGCCTTGTGACGCGTTGTTGAGAAAGATCGCCAAGCCGATCGTCGCGATCATCGGGATCAGGTGCGGCGCGTTGCGCTGGCGCAGCGGCTTGAGCACGAAGTAGTCGATCGCGAGACCGAACGCGCCGGCGACGAAGAAGGCGGCGATCAACGCGGCCCACAGCGGGAACGCGAGCCGGGTCACCACCTGCAGCGCCGCATAGGCACCGATCATGAAGATCGCGCCGTGCGACAGGTTGATCACGCCGAGCACGCCGAACACCAGCGTGAAGCCGAGCGCGAACAGCGCGTAGACGCACCCCAGCGAGAGTGCGTTGACGAGTTGCTGTTCAAGCATCGCGCTACGTGCTTACTTTTCGATCGAGTACTTGCCACCTTTGGTCACGCTGACGATCGCCGCCTGCTGCGCGTCGTGGCCGGCTGGCTTGCCGTCTTTGCCCATTGCCTGGCGGAACTTGAACGCGCCGGTCGCGCCCAGGTGGGTCACGCTCGGCAGCGCATCGCGCAGCGCCTTGCGGTCAGCTTCGAGGTTGCCGCTGAGCTTGATCTTGCCGAGCGCGATCGCGACGATGTTCATCGCGTCGTAGGCCTGCGCGCCGAACTGGTCGGGCGCCGACTTGTACTTCTGCGTGTAGGCAACGACGAAGTGCTGGTTCTCTTTGGTCTGGTTGCCCAGCGCCCACGGGCTGCCGACCCACAGGTTGTCGCTCTTCTCTTTGGCCAGATCGAAAATCTTGACCGAGTTCATGCCGTTGCCGCCGATGAACGGCAGATCGATACCCAACTGGCGGGCTTGCACCATGATCGGTGCACCTTCGGCGATCAGCGCCGACAGCACGACCGCATCGGCGCCGCTGGCCTTGATCTTGGTGAGTTGCGCCTTGAAGTCGACATCGCCCTTGGCGAAGGTCTCGGTCGTCGTGACCGGCACCTTCAGGTTCTCGAGCGCCTTCTTGAAGGCGTCGTAGCCGCTTTTGGTGAACACGTCGTCGTTGCCGTACAGCACCGCCACCTTGCCGATCTTGGCTTGCTTGATCGCCACGCGCAGCGTCTCGGGCAGCACATCGGCCTCGGTCACCGAGTTGCGGAACACGTAGTCACCGATCGAGGTGATGCCGTCGGCCGTGTTCGAGGTGCCGAAGACCACGACCTTGGCAGCCTGCGCGATCGGGTCAGCCGCCTGGGCCGAGTTCGACAGCGTCGGGCCGAAGACCATCAGCACCTTGTCCTGGAAAATCAGCTTCTTGAAGACGTCGATCGCCTGCTCTTTCTTGCCGGCTTCGTCTTCGAACTGCATGACGATCTTGTTGCCCTTGACGCCGCCCGCAGCATTGAGCTCGTCGACGGCGAGTTGCAAGCCGTTCTTGATCGACTGGCCGTACTGCCCGGCCGGGCCCGACAGCGCTTCGGCGGCGCCTAGTTTGATGTCGGCGGCGAGCGCCGAAAGCGACCACCCGAGGGCGCCGGCCGCGATCAGGGCAGTGGTCAGCGCGCGGGTGCGGAAGGTGGCGAATGCGGTCATGCGTGTCTCCGGACGGGTCGGTGTTGGATGAAGTGCGGGGCGGCGTGCGAGTCGCCTGGCCACACGCGCTGCTGCGTCCGGGTCTCGGCCCTGCGCGCCAGCGGCCCGCGAGTTTATCCGACCGCTCGATCGACTTCGCGGCCCGCGGCCCCGGCTGAATCGGTCAGACGGAGTGAGCGTGTTCGGACGCCCGGGCGACGCGCGGTTTCGCGGTCGCAGGCTCCGCCGCAAGGCCCACGTCGGCGTCTGCCGCATCGGTGGCTTGCGCTGCGCGAGCCGGACCGAAGCCGAGCGCCCGGCTCGTCAGCCACACCAGTGCCACGAAGCTGCCCATGCCCGCGACCGCGAAGCCGAGCAGCATCGCGGCATGGGTCCAGTCGGGGCTCTCGAATGCGAATCCTGCCGCCGCGAGCGCAGCGATCGACCCAGCCACGCGCCGACCTCGCGGCAGCAACAGGCTGCCCTGCGCGAAGGCGTAGCCGATGCACGCGATGAAGGCCAGCAGCAATTGCAACTGGCTCATCGATCCGAGGCTGCCGAAGATGTCACCGAGCACCGACATGGTCACCCTCCCCAGGGCCGCCGGCTCACCACCGACCGTTCGATTAAACAGCGATCGACGGATGTTGTGGCGCACATGCGGCGTGCGGGCGTGTAGGAGTTGTCCTGTTTTGAACGAACGCATCGGCGGCGTCGTGCGAATGCCCGCAACATGGGACTTCGAACCAGGCGTAAGCGAGCGTAAAGCGTGGCGACAGCGGCAGAACCCTGTCTGCGCGGCGCGCCCGTTGCACGTTTTGTAGTCAGCATTCAACAGGAGAGAACCGCATGAAGAAAATCATTGCCGCGGCATTGGTTGCCGCCGGAGCGCTCGCATCCGTCGGGCCCGCGCTGGCGCAGACCAGCGTCGGCGTCTCGATCGGCATCAACCAACCGGGCGTCTATGGCCGCATCAACATCGGCGATGTGCCGCGCCCCGCACTGGTGTACGCAGAGCCGGTGCTGATCATGCCGCCTCGCGTCGTCGTGCGACGCGCACCGATCTATTTGTACGTGCCGCCGACGCACGAGCAGGACTGGCGTCGCTACTGCGGGAGCTACAACGCCTGCGGCCAACCGGTCTATTTCGTGCGGGACGATTGGGTCCGCGAACGTTACGAGCACGACCACCCGGGCTGGGATCGTGGTCGTCACCGCGGTTGGGACAAGCACGACAAATACGACAAATACGAGAAACACGACAAAGGTGGCAAGCACGACAAGCACGGCGACCGTGGCCGCGGCCGCGGCGACTGACCTCGGAGACAGCGATGCAGCGCAGGGCTTTGCTCGTCACGGCCGGGCTGGGCTTGGCTGGCCCGGCGCTGCTCGCAGGCTGCGCCGCACCCGCAGTCCGCACTGCATCTCGCCCTGTCGGTGACACCACCGACCTGGCGCTGTTGAACCGGCTTACGTGGGGAGTCGACAGCGCTGCGATCGCCGGCCTGAACCGCCTGTCGCAACGCGACTATCTGCAGGCCCAGCTCCACCCCGATGCCGGCATGCGCCTGCCGGCGAGCGTGCAGGCGCAGATCGATGCGTTGCCGCTGCGCCAAACGTCGATGCCGGTTTCGGTCGCAGAGATGGCGCAACGCCGCCGCGACGCCGATGCGCTGACCGACGACGAGGCCAAGAAGGCCGCGCAACAGGCCTACCAACAGGCGATGAATCGCCTCGCGCGAGACGCCTCGGCCGAGATGCTGCTGCGCGCGCTCTACGCGCCCAACCAGTTGCAGGAGCAGCTCTCGTGGTTCTGGTTCAACCACTTCAACGTGCACCAGCACAAGAGCAACCTGCGCGCGATGGTGGGTGATTACCAAGACCAGTTGCGCAGCCGCGCACTCGGCAAGTTTCGCGACCTGCTGATCGCGAGCGCGACCCACGCCGCGATGATCCGTTACCTCGACAACGAGCAAAACGCCGCGAATCGCATCAACGAGAACTTCGCGCGCGAGCTGATGGAGCTCCACACGCTCGGCGTCGACGGCGGCTATTCGCAACGAGACGTGCAGGAACTGGCGCGCGTGCTCACGGGGCTCGGCATCAACTTCAGCGACAAGACACCGAACCTGAAACCGGCGCAACAGGCACTCTACGTTCGCCAGGGCTCGACCGAGTTCAACCCGGCGCGCCACGATGCGGGCGAGAAACTCGTGCTCGGCGTGAAGGTGCCGTCCGGCGGCGGCTGGGACGAGATCATCGCGCAGCTGACGCGGCTGGCGCGCCACCCGTCGACCGCGCGGCACATCTCCGCCAAGCTCGCCGTCTACTTCGTCGCCGATACGCCGCCGCCGGCGCTGGTCGAGCGCATGAGCCGTGCGTTCGGTGCGAGCGACGGTGACATCGCCGTCACGCTGCAGGCGATGTTCGACGTGCCCGAATTCGCGCCGTCGCTCACGCGCAAGTTCAAGGACCCGATCCACTACGTGGTCTCGGCCGTGCGCCTGGCCTACGACGGCCGGCCGATCCTGAACACCGCGCCGATGCTGGGCTGGCTCAACCGCCTCGGCGAGGGCCCGTACAACCGCCAGACGCCCGACGGCTACCCGATGAACGAGGCGGCGTGGTCGAGCTCGGGCCAGATGGGCACGCGCTTCGAGATCGCGCGCGCGATCGGCGGCGGCAGTGCGGGGCTGTT
>JANMWQ010000440.1:0-2947 GCA_031394085.1 Rhizobacter sp.
CACGCGGCATCTGTCGGGTGCGGCGCCCGGCCAGCCACCTGCCACGCTGGTCGACTACCTGCCGGGCGACGCGCTGATGTTCCTCGACGAAAGCCACGTCATGATCGGCCAGCTCGGCGGCATGTACAACGGCGACAAGGCCCGCAAGACGACCCTCGTCGACTACGGCTTTCGCCTGCCTTCGGCGCTCGACAACCGGCCGCTGAAGTTCGAGGAGTTCGAGTCGAAGATGCGGCAGGTGACTTTCGTCTCGGCCACGCCCGCGGCTTATGAGCAGAAAACGGCGGGCCAGGTCGTCGAGCAGCTCGTGCGGCCGACCGGCCTGATCGACCCGCCGGTCGAGGTGCGCCCTGCGACGAACCAGGTCGACGATGTGCTGCAGGAGATCCGTGACCGCGTCGATATCAACGAGCTCGTGCTGATCACGACCTTGACCAAGCGCATGGCCGAGCAGCTCACCGACTACCTCGCCGACAACGGCGTGAAGGTGCGCTACCTGCACAGCGATGTCGACACCGTCGAACGGGTCGAGATCCTGCGCGATTTGCGGCTCGGCACGTTCGATGTGCTGGTCGGCATCAACCTGCTGCGCGAGGGGCTGGACATTCCCGAGGTTTCGCTGGTGGCGATCCTCGACGCCGACAAGGAAGGCTTTTTGCGCTCCGAGCGCAGCCTGATCCAGACCATCGGCCGCGCCGCGCGCAACCTGAACGGCCGCGCGATTTTGTATGCCGACAAGGTCACCGAGTCGATGCGCAAGGCGATCGACGAGACCGATCGGCGCCGCGCGAAGCAGATCGCGCACAACGAGTTGGAAGGCATCACGCCGCGCAGCATCGTCAAGAAGGTGCGCGACCTGCTCGACGGCGTCTACGGCGAGAAGGGTGCGAAGGATGACTTGAAGGCGGCTGTCGATTCCGCCGCAATCGAAGCGTTGAGCGAAAAAGACCTGAGTAAGCGCATCAAGCTGCTCGAAAAGCAGATGCTCGACCACGCCCGCAACCTCGAGTTCGAGAAAGCAGCGCGCGTGCGCGATCAGCTGGCTCAGCTGCGAGAACAGGCTTTCGGTGCGTCCGGCACCGACAACGTCGTCGAACTGCTACCGGACCGCGCGAAGCGCTGATGCCCGTCGATGCGAATTTCCCTTGTGATCGAAGGGAACTTCCCGAGCCAATCTCGACCAAATTTGTCGGCTTCGGCTATACTTGACGGAACTAGTCGGAATAGAGGGGGTTAACCCGCTCCCTTCCAACGCTGTCGGGACACCGGGCTGCCATTTTGTAGCTGAACCGCCGACTTGAGGCTTAGGAGAATTCAATGCGTCTGACCACCAAAGGCCGCTTCGCGGTGACCGCCATGATCGACCTCGCGTTGCGCGAGCACTCCGGCCCCGTGGCCCTGGCAGCGATCAGTGGACGGCAGCAAATTTCGCTGTCTTATTTGGAGCAATTGTTCGGCAAGTTGCGCCGCCATGAGCTCGTCGAGAGCACGCGCGGCCCGGGCGGCGGCTATTCGCTCGGTCGCAAGGCCGAAGAAATCACCGTCGCCGACATCATCGTCGCGGTCGACGAACCGATCGACGCCACCGGTTGCGCCGGCAAGGAAAACTGCATGGGCGACGACGCAGGGCGTTGCATGACGCACGACCTGTGGGCGAGCCTGAACTCCAAGATGATCGAGTTCCTGGATTCGGTCTCGCTGCGCAAGCTCGTCGACGAACAGCTCGCCAAGGGCGTGTCGATCGAAGAGCATCCGGTCAAGCGTGCGATCTCGTCGCAGCCGGTTGTCAAGCCGATCAAGATCACAGCGCCGAACAGCGTGTTCGCCCTCGGCGCCGCGTTCACGAAGTGAGTGAGGCGACGCTCAAGATGCCTCGCGCCGCTTTCAGCAAGTAAATCAGTAGACAAACGGCGCGCGGTTCGACCGCGCCGCCGGGACAAACTCGCATGGACATGACCCCGCACTTCCCGATTTATATGGACTACGGCTCGACCACGCCGGTGGACCAGCGCGTCGTCGACGCGATGATTCCCTGGCTGCGCGAGCCCTTCGGCAACCCGGCATCGCGCAGCCACGCCTGGGGCTGGGAGGCGGAGGCCGCGGTCGAAAAGGCACGTGAGCAGGTGGCTGCGTTGATCGGCGCCGACCCGCGCGAGATCGTCTGGACCTCCGGCGCCACCGAATCGATCAACCTCGCGCTGAAAGGCGCGGCCCAGTTCTACAAAACGCGCGGTAAGCACCTGATCACGTTGAAGACCGAGCACAAGGCCGTGCTCGACACCATGCGCGAGCTCGAGCGTCAGGGCTTCGAGGTCACTTACCTCGATGTGCAGGAAGACGGCCTCGTCGATCTCGTCAAGCTCGAAGCGGCGATCCGCGCCGACACCATTTTGATTTCGGTGCTGTTCGTCAACAACGAGATCGGTGTGATCCAAGACATCGCGACGATCGGCAAGATGTGCCGCGAGCGTGGAATCGTCTTCCACATCGACGCGGCACAGGCCACGGGCAAGGTCGACATCGATCTCGCGTCGTTGCCGGTCGACCTGATGAGCATGTCTGCGCACAAGAGCTACGGCCCCAAAGGCATGGGCGCGCTGTTCGTGCGCCGCAAGCCGCGCATTCGCATCGAGGCGCAGATGCACGGTGGTGGACACGAACGCGGCATGCGCTCTGGCACGCTGCCCACGCACCAGATCGTCGGCATGGGCGAGGCGTTCGCGATCGCGAAGGCCGAGATGGGCGCGGAGCGCGAGCGCATTCGCATGCTGTCGCAGCGGTTGATCCACGGCTTGTCTGACATCGAGCAGGTGTTCTTGAACGGCCACGCCACGCAGCGCGTGCCGCACAACGTCAACATGAGCTTCAACTTCGTCGAAGGCGAGTCATTGATCATGGGCATCAAGGGCATCGCGGTGTCGTCGGGCTCGGCCTGCACGTCGGCGAG
>JANMWQ010000448.1:0-4511 GCA_031394085.1 Rhizobacter sp.
CGCGTTCTTGCAGCCAGGTCGCGTTGCCGTCGCCGCGCAGGAACCAGAGCAGCTCGAGCACGATGGACTTCAGGTGCACCTTCTTCGTGGTGACAAGCGGAAAGCCCTCGTTCAGGTCGAAGCGCATCTGGTGGCCGAACAGGCTGGTCGTGCCGGTGCCGGTGCGGTCAGCTTTGTACACGCCATGCGTGCGCACATGGCGCATGAAATCTTCGTACTGCGAGCGAATCGGGCGGGCGGAGGAGGGCATCGCTGCGGCGTCTTTCAAGAGAAGCTGCGCGAATTATCCATGCGCTCGCCGGGGCTCGGTTCGGGGCGTCAGGCCGGTGCCGGCTCGCGCAGGAAGATCTCGACCCGGCGGTTCTTCGCGCGGCCCGCGTCGGTCGTGTTCTCGGCGACCGGCTCGCGATCGCCTCGGCCCGCGGTCTCGACCCGCGCACCCGCCATTCCGCGAGTGACCAGGTAGTCGCGCACGCTGTTCGCGCGCTCCACCGACAGCGGGTTATTGATGGCGTTGGAGCCGGTGTTGTCGGTGTGGCCGACGATCGACAAACGCGCGCTTGGGTCGTCGCGCAGGCTGTTCGCGAACGGGTCGAGCACGGCGCGCAACTGCGGCTTGATCGCGGCGCTGCCGGTGTCGAACGAGATGTCGTTCGGGATGTTGAGCTTGAGCTCGTTGTTCTCGGTGCGCGTGACCTCGACATTCGTGCCCCGGGTGGCCTGCTCCATCGAAGCGCGGCGGTCTTCCATGCGCTTGGACCACAGATTGCCGGCGACCGCGCCGAGCGCGCCGCCGATCAGCGCGCCGGTGCCGGCCCGACCGCCGGTTGCGCTGCCGATCACCGCGCCCACGCCGGCACCGACACCGCCGCCGACGGCGGTGCCTTTCTGGCGTTCGCTCATGTCGGCGCAGCCGGTGGCGAGGAAGGCCGCAGCGGCGACGGCACAAGTGCTCGCACGAAGGTTGATGGGAAAATTCATGGTGCGGTGCTCCAGATGAGGCAAACGAGCGAAATGCTCGCGTTTGGTAACAGCATTTTGCCGGTCAAGTCTGACAAACGATGTCGGCGCTTTGCAAACGCTGTTGTGAGTTGAAGCCTACAGCGCAATCGCAGTTCGATCATCGATCGAACTGCAACGCCGCCAGCCGCGCGTAGAGCCCCCCCGAAGCGACCAGCTGTGCATGCGTGCCGGTCTCGACGATCTGGCCGGCTTCCAGCACCACGATCCGGTCGGCGCGCTGCACGGTTGCGAGCCGGTGCGCGATCACCAGCGTCGTGCGGTCTCGCATTGCCGACTCGAGCGCGGCCTGCACCATGCGTTCGCTCTCGGCGTCGAGCGCGCTGGTGGCCTCATCGAGCAGCAGCAGCGGCGGGTTTTTCAGGATCGCGCGTGCGATCGAGATGCGCTGGCGCTGGCCACCCGAGAGGCGCACGCCACGCTCGCCGAGAAAGGTTCGATAGCCCTCGGGCAGGTCGCCGATGAAGTCGTGCGCGAACGCTGCCTTGGCCGCGGCGATCACCTCGGCATCGCTCGCCGCGGGTCGGCCGTAGCGGATGTTCTCCATCGCATCGGCCGAGAAGATCACGCTGTCTTGCGGCACGATGCCGATGCGCTCGCGCAGGTCGTGCAGTGCGACGTTGCGCACCGGTACGCCGTCGACCATCACCTCGCCGGAGGCCACGTCGTAGAAGCGCAGCAGCAACTGGAACACCGTGCTTTTGCCGGCGCCGCTCGGGCCGACGAGTGCGACCGTCTCGCCGGGCGCCACGTCGAGGTCGAAGTGCGACAGCGTCGCGTGCTGCGGCCGCGACGGGTAGCGGAAGGTCACGTCGCGCAACGCCACCGCCGAGCCGCCGCGGGTGGCGGCGAGTGCCACCGGCCGCGCCGGCGAGGTGATCGGCGAGCTCAGGTTCAACAGCTCCATGAGTCGCTCGGTCGCGCCGGCGGCGCGCAGCATGTCGCCGTACACCTCCGACAGCACCGCCACGCTGCTGACCAGGATGATCACGTAGACGACCGTCTGCCCCAGGTGCCCGGCCGTGATGTCGCCCCGCGCGACCGCCTGCGTGCCTTGGTACAAGCCCCAGAGCAGCGCGCCGAAGGTCGCCGTGATGATGAACCCGACCAGGATCGCGCGCATCCGCGTGCGCTTCACGGCGGTCTCGAACGCGCGCTCGGTCGAGTCGTCGAACCGCGTCGCCTCGCGCTGCTCCTGCGTGTAGCTCTGCACCACCGGAATGGCGTTGAGCACCTCGGCCGCGATCGCGCTCGAATCGGCCACACGGTCCTGGCTCGCGCGGCTGAGCTTGCGCACGCGCCGGCCGAAGTACAGGCTCGGCAGCACGACGACGATCAGGATGCCCAGCACCTGCGTCATCACGTAGGGGTTGGTGACGATCAGCATCGCCATCGCACCGATGCCGAGCACCGCGTTGCGCAGGCCCATCGAGAGGCTGGAGCCGACGACCGTCTGCACCAGCGTCGTGTCGGTCGTGAGCCGCGACAGCACCTCGCCGGTCTGCGTGCTCTCGAAGAACTCCGGGCTCTGCGTGACGACGTGCGCGTAGACCGCGTTGCGCAGGTCGGCGGTGACGCGCTCGCCGAGCCAGGTGACCATGTAGAAGCGCAACGCCGAGAACACGCCGAGCGCGGCGCCAACGCCGAACAGCGCGAAGAAGTGCTCGCGCATCGCCATCACCCGCGCGCCGGGGTCGGTCGCGACGAAGCCTTCGTCGATCAGCGATTTCATCGCGACGGGAAACACCAGCGTACTCAGCGCCGCCATCACGAGAAACAGAACCGCCAAGCCGATCTTGAAGCGGTACGGCCGCAAAAACGGCACGAGACCACTCAGCGATTTGACGTTGCGCGCCGGCACCGGCGTAGCGCCTCGGGCTTCGGCCGGCGCGGGCGCAGACAGGGGTTGGGCGGGGCTGGACATGCGCTGAGTGTAGGGGTCACGGCCGAGGGTTCGCGCCGTCAGACCATGCTTTGGCAGTTAAAGCCTTGACAATTACTGCCTAGACAACTACATTCATGCTTCCCTGTCGACCAAGACCCTGCCGTGACCCGCACCCCGCCCCCCGCAAACTTCTACCAAGCCACCGCCTACTGCGCCGAAGACAGCGTTGGCTACATGATGAAACGCATCCTGGGCTCGATCGTCGTCCAGGCCGACAGGCGCCTCGAGGTGCACAGCTTGACGAATGCGCAATGGGGCCCGCTGATGCGCCTGCAGACCACCGGCGGGTCGACCGTCGCCGAGCTCGCGCGTTGGCTCAACGTCGATGCCGGCGCGATGACCCGCCTGCTCGACCGTCTGGAGAAGAAGAACCTGTGCAAGCGCGTGCGCTCGACCGAAGACCGGCGTGTCGTGCACGTCGAGTTGACGGCCGATGGCGCTGCCGCGATCGCCGAGGTGCCGGCCGTGCTGGTCGAGGTGCTCAACGGCCACCTCGCCGGGTTCTCGAAGACCGAATGGCAAGCGCTGCGCACTTACCTGCTGCGCATGCTCCAGAACGGCGAAGCGATGCGGTAGGCGGGCCGATCGAACGCCCTTGCGCGGCGCTCCGAACCGAACCAAATTGAATGCCTGAGCAAATGAAGCCACAACAACTATTCATCGAAGTGTCCGCGCTGGGCCAAACCCTGCACGACCACATGCGCTGTGCGCGCGCCAGTCTGCCGACCCTGACGGCCATCGCGGTGGCCATCGCATCGAGCATCGTGCTGACGCTCTCCGGTTGCGCGAGCAGTGCCGGCATTGCGTCCGACGCGCAGACGATCGCGCCGTCGAGTGTCGGCCTGGACGCGAGTGCGCCTGTTGCCCCTGTGGTGACGGCCGACTGGTGGAAAAACTTCGGCGACACCGCGCTGAACGACATCGTCGACCGCGCGCTCGCCGGCAACCCGAGCCTGAAGATCGCGCAAGCGCGCCTCGAGCGCGCGCAAGCGGCCGTCGATGTGAACAAGTCGGCCGACGGCCTGCATGTGAACGGCGAGCTCGACGCGACGCGCCAGCGCTTCAGCACCAACAGCGTCTACCCGCCGCCGCTCGGCGGCTCGATCCAGACCCTCGCGAATGCGCAGATCAGTGCCTCGTACGAGTTCGATTTCTTCGGCAAGAACCGCGCCGCAATCGAAGCCGCCATCGGCACCCAACGCGCCGCGCAGGCCGATGTGCAAGCTGCGCGCATCATGCTCGCGAGCAACGTTGCGCGCGCCTACGTGCAGCTCGGCCGCCTGTTCGCGCAGCGCGAGGTCGCTGACCGATCGCTGAGCCAGCGCGACGAGATCCTGGCGCTGATCAAGCAGCGCGTCGCGGGCGGGCTCGACACCAATGTCGAGTTGCGTCAGGGCGAAGGCGCGTTGCCCGAATCGCGCCAGCAGATCGAGCAGCTCGACGAGCAGATCGCGTTGACGCGGCACGTGCTCGCCGCGCTCACCGCGCAGGCGCCGAATGCGTTCGACACGCTCGTCGTGCCGCTGCGCAGCGTGCAGGTCGTGCC
>JANMWQ010000453.1:0-2396 GCA_031394085.1 Rhizobacter sp.
CGGCGCGCAATACCAGGCCGCCTACGACGGCGCCATCGCCGGGGTCGCGCCTGGCGAAGCGCGCGCCAAAGGCATCGCGCTCGGCAGCGAGGTGGCCGCAGGCATCGTCGCGCTGCGCACCAACGACGGCCGCAGCGTCGCGCTGGCGCCGTATGTGTCGAACCCTTTGCCCGGCAGGTTCAGGAGCGCGAACGCGACCCCGTTCAACCGCCACGTGCCGTTCATCAAGCCCTTCTCGCTGACGCGTGCCGATCAATTCAGGCCGGCTGGCCCGCCGCCGCTGGAAAGTGTTCTGTACGCGACCGATCTCGCGCAGAGCAAGGCGGTGGGCGGCAGCGTCAGCACCACGCGAACACCCGAGCAACTCGAGACCGCGCGCTTTCACACCGAGCTGCCGGCGTTGTTCGTCACACGCAACCTCGGGCGCTTCGCGACCGCCACCACCGACGTGGCCGAGGCGGCGCGCCTGATGGCGCTGATCTACGTCGTGCATGCCGACGCGATCACCGCCTGCTTCGAGGCCAAGTATTACTACGAGTTCTGGCGCCCGCTGAGCGCGATCCCGCTGGCCGACGCTGACAACAACCCGGCGACGATCAGCGACGCGGCCTGGACGCCCGTGGTGCCCACGCCGAATCACCCCGAGTACCCGGCTGCGCACTCGTGCACCGCCGGCGGCCTGGGTGAAGCGCTGGCGCGTTACTACGGCACCCGCAAGGTCAGCTACAGCTTCGACAGCACCGTCACCGGCACGACGCGCAGCTACGCGAGCACCGACGCGCTCGGCGAAGAAAGCGAGATCGCACGCGTCTACGGCGGCATGCACTTCCACTTCTCGACGGTCGACGGGCTCGTGCTCGGCCGGCAGGTCGCGCAATGGGTCGCGCAGCGCCACTTCGGTCCACGCGACTGAAATTAGCTTTTCGCGCAGCACCTCCAAGGCCCGTTCGGGCTGAGTGCGAACGGCTGTGGCAGCGCGCTACTTGCCGCTCGCCTGCGGCACGCGCTCGATCTTGGCCGTGTCGTAACCCTGGGTGCCGACGAATGCGATCAACCGGGCCAGGTCAGCCTCGGAAATCGTCGGCGTGCGTGCCAGGATCCACACGTAATCGCGCTTCTCGCGCGTGATCACGGTTTGCGTGTAATCGGGCGAGAGGTACGAGATGCGGTAGTCGGCCTTGATCGGCCAGATGTACTGCTGGCCCCAGACCGCATTCGCACCGCCGTCCATGATGAAGCCCTTGGAGCCATAGGTCTTACGCGGCCCGTCGAAGCCGTCGGCGTTGAAGCTGAAGACGGTTGGGATCGTGCCGTCGGGCGCGAGCGTGTAGCTGTCTTTCGCGTTGTGCGCGCCCTTCTCGAGAAAGGTCGGGATGTTGGCGATCACGTACCAGTCGCCCATGAAGCGCGGCAGGTCGACCTTCGGGACGAGGGTGACAGGTTTCATGTCGGGGGCGGCGGCGCAGCCGGCGATGAAGAGAACAACGACGAGTGGTGACAAACGCATGGTGCGACTCCTGGCGTGCGAGGGACAGTTTTCATTGCAGGCGATAACTCAGTTTGCGGCCACCGGCGACGGTTGAATCCAGCCCGACCCACTCGCCCTGCGCCGAGTACCAGACGGCGATCGGGTTCGCCGGCCCGGTGATGCGGAACTCGGTCGCCTCGACCGGCTTGCCGCGCACCTCGACCGAGCCGACGCCGACGCGCGTGACCTGCACGGTCTCGAGCTTGCCCGTCTGCGCATTGAGCAGCCGGGTTTGCGTCTGGATCGCGGGGTTCCAGTAGGCGAAGCTCATCACGCAACCCTTGAGCGCGGCGTCGTTCGGGCTCGCGCGCACGCTCTCGGGTTTGCCGTCGTCGTCGGTGGTTGCGTTCATTGCCGTCAGGCAGTTGCCGCGCCATTCTTCGGTCGCCTTGTGGCGGTAGCGGTAGGCCGTGATGCCGAGGAAGGTGACGGCAAAATCTGCCTGGCTGACGACCTTGCGCGCATCGCCCTCGCCGCTGACGCTGAACCGGTGCTGGCCGATCGGCTTGCCGTCGAGCAACGCGCGAAAGTTCCATTCGCCGGTGGGCAGCGCGGCCGTCTCGGCACCGGCCGCGAGTGCAGCAACGGCGAGCACGCCGCCGATCAGTGCGCGCTTCATGTCGAGCCCTTGCGGCGCGGCGGGCCGGGAAAAAACGCGTTGGTGCGGGCGATGTAGTCGCGATACGCCGGGCGGCGCTCGCCGATGTCTTTCTCCAGCATGGTCACACCCGAGACCTTCAGCAGCAGCACCGTCATCAGGATCGGCGAGACGATCGTCCACGCGCCACCCAAGCCTGCGCCCCCGAGCGCGACCAGCCAGAAGCCCCACCAGATGCAGGTTTCGCCGAAGTAGTTCGGGTGCCGCGTG
>JANMWQ010000457.1:0-3509 GCA_031394085.1 Rhizobacter sp.
GGCATGCTCGGCATGCACGGCACGTACGAGGCCAACATGACGATGCAGAACTGCGATGTTCTGCTCGCCGTCGGTGCGCGCTTCGACGACCGGGTGATCGGCAACCCGAAGCACTTCGCGTCGGTCGAGCGCAAGATCATCCACGTCGACATCGATCCATCGTCGATCAGCAAGCGCGTGCGCGTCGACATCCCGATCGTCGGCGACGTGAAAGACGTGCTGCACGAGCTGATCGCGCAGATCCGGGAAGCCCATGCCAAGCCCGATGTGTCTTCTATTTCGGCGTGGTGGAAGCAGATCAACGAGTGGCGCAAGAAAGACTGCCTGAGCTTCAAGAACAGCACCGAGGTCATCAAGCCGCAGTACGTGGTGCAAACGCTCTGGGAACTGACGAAAGACAGCGACGCCTACGTCACGTCCGATGTCGGCCAGCATCAGATGTGGGCCGCGCAGTACTACCGCTTCGACGAGCCGCGCCGCTGGATCAACTCCGGCGGCCTCGGCACGATGGGCGTGGGCCTGCCGTACGCGATGGGCATCAAGCTCGCCAAGCCCGACGCGGATGTGTTTTGCATCACCGGCGAAGGCTCGATCCAGATGTGCATCCAGGAACTCTCGACCTGCCTGCAGTACAAGACGCCGGTCAAGATCGTCTCGCTCAACAACCGCTACCTCGGCATGGTGCGGCAGTGGCAGCAGATCGACAACGGCGGCCGCTACTCGCACAGCTACATGGACGCGTTGCCCGACTTCGTCAAGCTCGCCGAGGCCTACGGGCACGTCGGGCTGAAGGTCGAAAAGCCGTCGGACGTGGAAGGTGCGCTGCGCGAGGCGATTCGGCTCAAAGACCGCACGGTGTTCCTCGACATCCGCACCGACCCGACCGAAAACGTCTGGCCGATGGTGCAGGCGGGCAAGGGCATCTCCGAAATGCTGCTGGGCTCCGAAGACCTGTGACGCGCTGAACGCCTCGGCGGGGCAGGGCGTTACCGCGTCTGGCTCGTGACCGCAGCGGGAAGCGCCGAACACCTTCGGCAAATTCACTCACCTTTGAACGAAAGCAGCGTGGCCAAAGGCCGTGCGGTTACCGCCGCCGGCCCGAAGAGCGCGCTGACACCGACATGAAACACATCATTGCACTGCTGCTCGAGAACGAGCCGGGCGCGCTCTCGCGCGTCGTCGCGCTGTTCTCGGCGCGCGGCTACAACATCGAGAGCCTGACGGTCGCAACGACCGAAGACGCTTCACTGTCGCGCATGACGATCGTCACGGCGGGCTCGGATGAAGTCATCGAGCAGATCACCAAGCACCTGAACCGGTTGATCGAAGTCGTCAAAGTCGTCGATCTGACCGAAGGCGCTTTCACCGAGCGCGAGCTGATGCTGATCAAGGTGCGCGCGGTCGGCAAGGAGCGCGACGAGATGAAGCGCATGGCCGACATCTTCCGCGGTCGCATCATCGATGTGACCGACAAGAGCTACACGATCGAACTCACCGGTGACACGAGCAAGCTCGACGCTTTCCTCGAGGCGATCGACCGCACCGCGATTTTAGAGACCGTGCGCACCGGCACCAGCGGGATCGGTCGCGGCGAGCGCATCCTGCGGGTCTGATCGTTCAAACAATCCACCACCCGCATCCACTCAATTCACAGGAGATTGACATGAAGGTTTACTACGACAAAGACGCCGACCTGAGCCTGGTCAAGGGCAAGAACGTCACGATCATCGGCTACGGCTCGCAAGGCCACGCGCACGCGCAGAACCTGAATGACAGCGGCGTCAAGGTCACCGTTGGCGTTCGCAAGGGCGGGCCGTCATGGGCCAAGGCCGAGAAGGCCGGCCTGAAGGTCGCCGACGTGGCCGATGCCGTGAAGCAGGCCGACGTGGTCATGATGTTGCTGCCCGACGAGCAAATCGCCGCGGTCTACAAGAACGATGTCGAGCCCAACATCAAGCAGGGCGCTTCGCTCGCGTTCGCGCACGGCTTCAACGTGCATTACGGCCAGGTCGTGCCGCGCGCCGACCTCGACGTCTGGATGGTTGCGCCCAAGGCTCCTGGCCACACCGTGCGCTCCACCTACACGCAAGGCGGCGGCGTGCCGCACCTGATCGCCGTGCATGCCGACAAGACTGGCAAGGCGCGCGACCTGGCGCTGAGCTACGCGGCAGCCAACGGCGGCGGCAAGGCCGGCGTGATCGAAACCAATTTCCGCGAAGAAACCGAGACCGATCTGTTCGGCGAGCAGGCGGTGTTGTGTGGCGGCGCGGTCGAGCTGATCAAGGCCGGCTTCGAGACGCTGACCGAAGCGGGCTACGCGCCCGAGATGGCTTACTTCGAGTGCCTGCACGAACTCAAGCTGATCGTCGACTTGATCTATGAAGGCGGCATCGCCAACATGAACTACTCGATCTCGAACAACGCCGAGTACGGCGAGTACGTGACCGGGCCGAAGATCATCACCGACGAGACCAAGAAGGCGATGAAGCAGGTGTTGAAAGACATCCAGACCGGCGAATACGCGAAGAGCTTCATCGTCGAGAACCGCGCTGGCGCGCCGACGTTGCTGTCGCGTCGCCGCCTGACCGCCGAGCACCCGATCGAGGTGGTCGGCGAGCAGTTGCGCGCGATGATGCCGTGGATCAAGAAGAACCGGCTGGTCGACCAGTCGAAGAACTGACCTGCACGGTATCCTCGTCCCGATGAATGAAATGCCCAACGTGCAAGACGACGAACCTGCGCTCGCGGCCGAGAACCGGCCGCGACCCAAGGGCTTGTACATGCTGCCCAACGCAATTACGTTGGCGGCTTTGTTCTCGGGCTTCTACGCCATCGTGATGGCGATCAACGGGCGTTTCGAGTTGTCTTGTATCGCGGTGTTCTGTGCCGCGCTGCTCGACAGCCTCGACGGCCGCGTCGCGCGCATGACGAACTCACAGAGCGCGTTCGGCGAACAGATGGACAGCCTCTCCGACATGGTCAGTTTCGGCGCCGCGCCGGCACTGATCGTCTACATCTGGGCGCTGAAGGATCTGGGCAAGGCCGGGTGGATCCCGGCCTTTTTCTACATCGCCGGTGCGGCCCTTCGCCTTGCGCGCTTCAACGTCAACATCGGCGTGGTCGACAAGCGATTCTTTCAGGGGCTGCCGAGCCCGGCCGCCGCGGCGATCGTGATCGGCTTGATCTGGGTCGTCGACGATGCGGGGTTCAAGGGCGTGTCGCAGGTTCCGGCGCTGGCCTACACGGCGTTCGCAGTGACATTGTTTGCCGGGCTGTCGATGGTGACGAACGCGCCGTTCTACAGCTTCAAGGTCGTGGGCTCGCGCCGCACTGTGCCTTTCATCGTGATCGTCGCGATCGCGTTGGGGATCGCGTTGGTGGCACTCGACCCGCCGAAATTGCTGTTCGCGATCTTCTGCGTCTACGGTTTGTCGGGCTACGCGATCTACGGCTGGCGCCGGATGAAAGGCAAGCGCACCAGCGTGATCGCCACATCGACCGACGACCCG
>JANMWQ010000461.1:0-2017 GCA_031394085.1 Rhizobacter sp.
CGAGTTCACCGCTTTGCTCGGCGCGCAGACCGCGTCGAACACCGTGCACCAGTGCGGCTCCGGCGTCACCGCCTGCCACAACCTGCTCGCGATGGAGCACGCCGGCCTGCCCGGCTCGAAGCTCTACCCGGGCTCATGGAGCGAGTGGTCGGCCGACCCTGCGCGGCCGGTCGCGCGCGGCGGCTGAGTTCTTGTGCTGCGTCAACCCACGCGGCAAAAGCACTCGCGCTGGAACGATCGGCGGTGCATGATCTCTCACCGCTTTCGACAGCGAAGGAGACGACCATGTTCAAGCGCATTCTCGTGCCGACCGACGGCTCCGACATCACCGGCAAGGCGATTGCCACTGCCATCGAGCTGGCGAAGTCGATCGGCGCGCAGCTCTACACGATCAGCGTGAAAGAGCCGTTCCCGTACAGCGCGATCTCAGAGATGCAACCCACGCCGCCACAGGAGTTCTTCGATGCGCAAGAGCGCATTGCCTCCAAACGCGTGCTGGCCGTGGTCGCGCAGAGCGAACAGGCGGGCTTGAGTTGCCAATCGCAAACCGTCGAGGCGCTGCACCCGTGGGAGGCGATCATCGACCACGCCAAGCGCATGGAATGCGACCTGCTCGTGATGGCCTCGCACGGCAGGCGCGGTGTCTCTGCCCTGCTGCTCGGCAGCGAGACACAAAAGGTACTGACCCACTCGAAAGTGCCGGTGCTGATCGTCCGCTGACTCGCAGACGCAAGATCGACGTCAGGCCACTCCGTTGGTCTTTAGCCAGCCGACACAGCGCTTCCAACCGTCCTCCGCCGCATCCTTTTTGTAGCTCGACCGGTAGTCAGCGTGGAACGCGTGCGGCGCGCCGGGGTAGACGACGAACTGCGACGCCTTGGCGGCTGCGTTGCCGTCACCGGCTTTGGCGAGCGCGGCCTTCATCTGATCGACCGCGACCACGGGAATGCCGGTGTCTTCGGCGCCGTACAAGCCCAGCACCGGCGCGTTCAGCTTCGCCGCGAGATCGATCGGGTTGGTCGGCTTCAACTCGCTCGGCGCCCCGAGCAACTGGCCGTACCAGGCCACGCCGGCCTTCACCAAAGGGTTGTGCGCGGTGTAGAGCCAGGTGATGCGCCCGCCCCAGCAAAAACCGGTGACCGCGAGCCTGGCCGTGTCGCCGCCGTTGGCCTTGGCCCACGCGACGGTCGCGTCGAGGTCACCCATCACTTGGCGGTCAGGCACCTTGCCGACGACCTCAGCGATCAGTTTGCCGATCTCGCCGTACGACTGCGCATCGCCTTGGCGCACGAACAGCTCGGGCGCGATCGCGAGGTAGCCGAGTTTCGCGAAACGCCGCGCCACATCGGCGATGTGCTCGTGCACGCCGAAGATCTCCGAGACCACGAGCACCACTGGCAGGTCGGTCTTGCCGGCCGGCGCCGCGCGGTAGGCCGGCATCTTGAAGTCACCGGCCATGATCGTGACTTCGCCGACCGTGAGGCCGGTGCTGTCGGTCTTGACCGTCTGCGCGCCGACCGGCATCACCGCAGCCGCGAAGCCGGTGCCGACCGCGGTGCGCACGAAGTCGCGGCGGGTCAGGTCGCGCGGGTTCGAGGGGCGATCGAGTTCGTTGGTCGTCGGCATGCGCGGCTCCGTGGGGCGGTTGGGCTCGCATTCTAGAAACAGGCCGATGTGCACCCCGCACGTCACCAAGAAACCCTCGCTTTGCACAGACAATGCGCCATGCAATTTTCTCCTTCCCGCACCGCGTCCGCGGATGCCCCACGCTGGCCCGGCCAGCTGGCCGCGATCGACATGGGCTCGAACAGCTTTCGGCTCGAGATCGGCCAGCTGATCGACGGCCGCTATCGCCGCATCGACTACCTGAAAGAAACCGTGCGCCTCGGCGCCGGCCTCGACATCAACGGGCTGCTCACCGACGAAGCCGGCGCGCGCGGCCTCGCCTGCCTGGCGCGCTTTGCGCAACGGCTGCAGGGATTCACGCCGGCACAGGTGCGCGCGGTCGCCACGCAGA
>JANMWQ010000477.1:0-3265 GCA_031394085.1 Rhizobacter sp.
GGCCACCTTGCCGCACGATGCGGGCGAGCAGCCGCTGGCACTGATCGACGCGCACTCGATCCTCGCCGTCAACGCGCCGGCACGCGCGCTCGGCGTCAGGCCGGGTTTCAAACGCGCGACCGCGCTGGCGCTCGCGCCGCAACTCACGCTCGGCCTGGCCGACCCGGTTCGTGACGCGCAGGCGCTGACCGCAGTCGCGCACGCGGCCCTGGCGTTCACGCCGATGGTCGTGATCCAGCCCGACGACCCGCCGCACACCGTGCTGCTCGAAGTCCAGGCCAGCCTGCGCTACTTCGGCGGCCTGCCGGCGTTGCAGCGGCGTTTGATCGACGCGCTCGCGCCGCTCGGCCACCGTCTGCACAGCGTCAGCGCCAGCACGCCGCTCGGCGCCGCGCTGCTCGCGCGCGTGCAACCGAAGCTCGACTGCGCCGATCAGGCGGCCACTGACCGCGCGCTGGCCCGCGCGCCGGTCTGGCTGCTCGGGCCTGGCCGCATGCACTGGGAGGCGCTGCAAGGCATGGGCCTGCACACCATCGACGATTTGAAGCGCGTGCCGCGCGACGGCCTCGCGCGCCGCTTCGGTCCGGTCGTGCTCGACGAACTCGATCGCGCGACCGGCGCTCGCCCCGACCCGCGCTTGCCCGTCGCGCTGCCGCCCGCGTTCGACAGCCGCCTCGAACTCTTCGCCCGGGCCGACACCACCGAGCAGCTGATGCACGGCGCCGCGGTGCTGCTGGCACGGCTGGTGGCCTGGCTCTCGGCGCAGCACGCCTTCGTGCGCCGTTTCACGCTCGTGATGGAGCACGAGAAGCGCTCCCGCCACGACGCACCCGGCAGCGGCATCACCACGCTCGAGATCGCGCTCGCCGAGCCCTCGCGCGACAGCGCCCACCTGCTCGTGCTGCTGCGCGAGCGCCTCTCGCAATTGCAGTTGCCCGCGCCGACGCTCGACCTGCGCCTCCATGCCGAAGACATCGCTCGCCGCGCCCCGCCGAACACCGAGCTGTTCCCCACGCCCGCCGCCGAACACGAAGGCCTCACGCGCCTGATCGAGCGCCTGCAAGCGCGCCTCGGCCGCGAGCAGGTGCAGCGGCTGGTGCCGGTGCGAGACCACCGCCCCGAGTGCTCTACCGCGTCGCGCACGGCCGATGCGCAAATGCGCCCGGTGCGCGCGCGCAGCACCGCGGATCAGGCGGGCAACGACGCCAACGCCAACGCCAACGCGGCGCGGTTGGTGCGGCCGGTCTGGTTGTTGCGGCATCCCGAGCCGCTGCCCGAGCGCGACGTGGCCGGCGAGCGCGGCCCGTGGTGCGAAGGCCAGCCGCTGCGGCTGCTCAGCGGCCCCGAGCGCATCGAATCCGGCTGGTGGGATTTCGATGGCATCGCTCGCGATTACTACATCGCGCAGCTGTCGGGCGGCGCGCTGGTGTGGGTCTTCCGCGAGCGCGTTTCAAGGGTTGGCGCAAACTTCAACTGGTTCCTGCAGGGGAGGTTCGGATGATCAAGCCACCCGCCCGAACCACCACACCGACAACCCCGCCGCCAGCACCACCAGCAGCGCCGCGGCCGCGGCGAACAGCGCGCTGATCTCGGTTTCTTTTTTCTCGATGATCAGCCGGGTCGAGAGGTTTTGGTAGACCTGTTTCAGGTCGGCCGCGGTGCCGGCGTAGAAGTAATCGGCGCGCGTCATGTTGGCGATGTTCTTGAGCGTGTCTTCGTCGAGCCGCACGCGCATCGACCAGCCCTCGAAGCCGATCGTCTCGCCTTCTTTCGTGCCGACGCCCACCGTGTACACGCGCACGCCGCGGTCGGCGGCCATCTTGGCCGCCTCGACCGGGTCGGGGCCGGTGGTGCGCTGGCCGTCGGTCAGCAGGATGATCGCCGCCGAGCCGTACGAGCCCGGCGTAACCGGCGTGAGCACCGGCTTGGGCTTGTCGCCAGGCGCGGGCGGCATGTCCCGCTGGCCGGTGATTTGCGAGAGGTCGATGCCGGCGTCGGGGAACAGCGTGGCCAACGACAGCACGATGCCGCTGCCGATGGCGGTGCCGCGCTGCAGCTGGAAACGATCGATCGCGGCGATGACGTCTTCGCGGCTCAGCGTGGGCGCCTGCACGACCGCCGCAGTGCCGGCGAACTGCACCACCGCGATGCGCACGGTGCGCGGCAGGTCGGTGACGAAGGCCTTCGCGGCTTCCTTGGCGGCGGTGATGCGGTCGGGCAGCACGTCGGTCGCACGCATGCTGCCGGAAACGTCGATCGCGAGCACGATGGTCTTCTCGGCCGAGGGCAGCGTGATCACCGCGGCCGGCCGGCCTGCTGCGATCAGCAGCCCGGTGATCGCCGTCAGCAGCAGCGCGGGCGGCAGGTGGCGGCGCCACGCGACGCTCTTGCCCATCGCCTCTTTGACCAGCGCGAGGCTGGCGTAACGCAACGTCGTTTTCTTGCGCCGGCGCAGCAGCCAAACATAGAGCAACACCAGCAGCGGCACGGCCAACAGGCCCCACAACATCTCGGGCCAGAAAAACGTGACTGGCAACTTGAAGGGCAACTCATTCATACCGCCGCTCCCGCCCAAGTCGATGACAAGTGCGCGCCGAGGTTGCCGCGTCCCGACTTGCCGCTCCAGTTGGCGAGCCGGCTGCGCTGCTTGCGCAAGTCGGCGAAGCGCAAGATCGACGCCATCAGGTCGTCGTCGGTCGAAAGTTCGAGCGTGTCGACGCCGGCCCGCGCCAGGCCTGCGAGCAGCGCGGCCTCGCGCTTTTCTGCCGCTGCCTTGAACCGCGCACGGAAGCCGCGGTCGTGGGTGTCGACGACGAGTTGCTCGCCGCTTTCGGCATCGCGCATCGTCACGAGGCCGAGGTCGGGCAGCGCCATCTCGAGCGGGTCGAACAGGCGCACCGCCGTCACTTCATGGCGCATCGCGAGCTGCGCCAGCGCTTGTTCCCAACCCGGTGCGCTGATGAAATCGGAGACCACGAACACGCTGCTGCGGCGCTTGACGATGCCGAGCGTGGCAACCAGCAGATCGCGCAGGTTCGTGGCGCCCGCCGCGCTCTGCTCGGGGCGTGCGCCCATGCGCTGCAACAGGTTCAGCACGTGCAGGCGGCCGTTGCCGGCCGGCAGCACGGTGTCGACCTCGGTGCCGTAGAGCAGCGCGCCGACGCGGTTGCCGTGGCGCGTGAGCAGCCGCGCGAGCACGCCGACGAACTCGCGGGCGATGGTGCGTTTGGTCAGGTCGTTCGAGCCGAAATCGACGCTCGCGGAA
>JANMWQ010000534.1:0-3909 GCA_031394085.1 Rhizobacter sp.
CACGCGCTGGCTCATGCCGCCGCTGAGCTGGTGCGGATACGCGTCGAGCCGGCGCTCGGCATCGGGGATGTCGACATCGCGCAGCAACTGCAGCGCCCGCGCCCGCAGCGCCTTGTTCGAGCCGCCTTCGTGGATGCGCAGTGTTTCCATCAACTGGAACGCGACCGTGAAGCACGGGTTCAAGCTCGTCATCGGGTCTTGAAAGATCATCGCGATGTCGCGGCCGAGCATGCGGCGGCGATCGCGATCGCGCATCGTCAGCAGGTCGCGCCCGTCGAACGACAAGTGCTTCGCGTCGACCCGGCCCGGCTCGTCGATCAGCCCCATCAGCGCGAGCGCGGTCACGCTCTTGCCCGAGCCCGATTCGCCGACGATGCCGACGACCTCGCCGGCGTTCACGGTCAGGCTGACGCCGTCGACCGCCTTGAAAGCGCCGAACCCGACGCTGAGGTTTTCGACCTCGAGGAGCACGCTCATCTCTTCAACTTCGGGTCGAGCGCATCGCGCAGCCCGTCGCCCATCAGGTTGAACGCGAGCACCGCGACGAGGATGGCGAGGCCGGGCAGCGTCACGACCCACCAGGCGCTCTGGATGAACTCGAGCGCGCTCGCGAGCATCGAGCCCCACTCGGGCGTCGGCGGCTGCGCGCCGAGGCCGAGAAAGCCGAGCGCGGCGGCATCGAGAATCGCGTTCGAGAAGCCGAGTGTGGCCTGCACGATCAGCGGCGCGGCGCAGTTCGGCAGCACGGTGTCGAACATCAGCCGCGGTGTGCTGGCGCCGGCGATGCGCGAGGCCTGCACGTAGTCTTTGCCGAGCTCGCCGATGACCGCCGCGCGCGTCAGTCGAACGAAGTGCGGCAGCATCACGATCGCGATCGCGTACATCGCGTTCATCAACCCGGGCCCGAGCACCGCGACCACTGCGACCGCGAGCAGCAGGCTCGGCAGCGCGAGCATGATGTCCATCGCCCGCATGACCGCGTACTCGACGCCGCCGCGGTAGAAACCGGCGAGCAGCCCGAGCAACACGCCGCCGGTTAGCGACAGGCCGACCGACACGAAGCCGATCAACAGCGACAGCCGCGAGCCGTGGATCAGCCGCGAGAGCAGGTCGCGCCCGACCGGGTCGGTGCCGAGCAGGAACACATGGCCACCGATCGGTTGCATCGACGGCGGCTTGAGCACCGCGTCGGTGAACTGCTCTTTCGGCGAATACGGCGCGATCACGTCGGCGAGCAGCGCGCACAGCAGCAACGCGACGATGACGACCAGGCCGATGACCGCGCCGCGGTTGCGGCTGAAGTCGCGCCAGAGTTCGCGCGCCGGCGAGGGCGGCGCCGCGTCGCCCCTCAGCGTGGCCGCACCGGTCGGCGCCTTCGATCCGGACAACGGCGAACTCACAAGGGCTCCAAGGCAGTCAAACGGCTGACCCACGCCCCGAAATGGGGGCAACTGGCGGCGATGGCTTGCAACCCGATGCGTTCGCCGATGAGCGGCGCATGCGATCGCTTCTGATAGCGGGGCACCAAGATGTCGGCCAAGCGCTGCGACGGATGCGTCATGGGTCTGCCGTTCAGGTGCTCCGGCGTCTCGCACCCGGCGAGTTGCGCTTGCAGTTGTGCAGCGCAGGCTTGCCAGCCTGGCACCGCTTCGCTCATGGCCGTGGTGTTCGAGAAGAACAGACCTTCGAGCTCGTAGGGCTGAACGTGCGCGAAGAAGCGATCGGGCCGGCAACCGATTTCCGAGACCAGGGATTCATGCAAACGGGCTTCGATGTGCCCCGCCTTGCGCGCCGGGCCGTTGAGGGCGAAGGCTTCGTGCGCGCCGGGAAAGCTCGTGTCGAGTGCATACAGGTCGAGGAAGGTGGTGAGGTAAGTGTCCGGACGCTGGCGCAAGATGTTTCTCGCGTTGAACTTCAGCCGGTCATAGCTGACGGCACCACCCGAATGACCGGGCGAGGTCTCGATCGTCAGCGGCTTGAGATAGATCTGCCGAGCGTGGAGCGTCGGTGCGACGACGCGTTTCAAGAATTCTTCGTCGCTGACACCTTCGGCAATGACCGTCACCACCACCCCGTGGCTCGACTTGGCGGTCACGGCCTGCCGCCCAGTGCGTTGCGAAGCCACAGGTCACCGAGGGGCGTGAACGTTTCCAGCCATCCCGCCAAGGCGTCGGTATCCAGCCGGCTGAAGGTCGACTCGTTGTCCTGGCGCTCCACGACGATCACGTCGTCGGGTTCCATTGCATTGAGCAGGCCGACCGATTGCGTCGAAACGATGACCTGTCGGTGCTCCGAGACTTGTTTCAACATGTCGGCGAGCACGTCGATCGCATACGGATGCAGACCCAGCTCCGGTTCGTCGATCAATACCGTGTCCGGCAGGTTTTTCGGCGGTTGAAGAAGCAGGGTGGCCAAGCAAATGAAGCGCAGCGTGCCATCGGACAATGCACTGGCGCCGTAGGGCGTGTCGGGGTCCGCACGGTGCGTCCACTCGAGCGCCACACTCGGTTCCACGCCATCATCGCGATGCACGAAGTCACCAAAAAACGGTGCGACGAGGCGAATGGTCTCAACGATGTGCGAATAGTGCCGTGGCTCTGCATGACGCAGCTTGCCGAGATACGGCGCGACATTCCCGGCATCTGCCTTCAGACGCAACGTGTCCGTCTTCGTTTGCGGCTGCTTCACGGTCGCGAACTCGCTGGTGTCATGAAAGTGGTATTGACGCCAGCTTTGCATCATCTTGCGCACGTGGCGCGCCACGGGCGTCGCGTCGGTGCGCAACAGCGCTTGCTCGTGATCCCGACCCAGAACACGGTAGGAACTGTCGGTGGACTGACCGGCGATCCAGGTGGCTTCGTCGGCAAAGACGAATCGGCCATCGGCTGTGGCGTCGAGGCGCACGCGATAACCGTTGGCAACGCCTTTGTCGTTGGCTTGGCCCTTCACCTCGAAACGAAGAGACCGAGTCTGCTTGCTTCCGCCGAAGAGCAAGGACCCGGCCTTGCCCGGGAGCCTCGCCACATAGCCCGGAAAGTTGTCGCCCGCCACTTCGCAGAGAAACCTCAGTGCGCCGATGAAGTTGCTCTTGCCAGCGCCGTTGGCGCCGATCAGCACATTCATCGGATGCAATTCGAACGCATCGAGCGACCGGATTGACTTGAATCCCTCGATGCTGATGGTCTTGATTTTCGCCATGTCGTTCGCCGTTGCGTCTCAGTGATGCCGAATCCGCGGATTGATCACGCCGTACAACAAGTCGACGAACAGGTTGACCGCGATCACGACCGAAGCAGACATCAGCAACCCACCCTGCACCACCGGGTAATCGCGCCGCCCGATCGCCTCGACGAGCCACTTGCCGATGCCCGGCCAGGAAAAGATCGTCTCGGTCAGGATCGCGCCTGCGAGCATCGTGCCGACCTGCAAGCCGATCGTCGTCACGACCGGAATCAGCGCATTGCGCAGCGCATGGATGCCGATCACCCGAAAGCTCGATGCGCCTTTCGCGCGCGCGGTGCGCACATAGTCTTCGCGCAGCACCTCGAGCATGCTCGAGCGCGTCATGCGTGCGATCACCGCGAGCGGGATCGTGCCGAGCGCGATCGCCGGCAAGATCAGGTGCGAGAGCGCACTCCTGAACGCACCCTTGTCGCCGCCGAGTAACGAGTCGATCAGCATGAAGCCGGTGACCGAAGGGATGTCGAACTCGATCGCGATGCGGCCGGACACCGGCGTCCAGCCGAGCCCGACCGAGAAGGTCAGGATCAGCAGCAGCCCCCACCAGAAAATCGGCATCGAAAAGCCGGTGAGCGAGGCGCCCATCACCGAGTAGTCCCACACGGTGTTGCGTTTGACGGCCGCGATGATGCCGGCCGGCAACCCGACGGCGAGCGCGAGCAGCAGCGC
>JANMWQ010000538.1:0-3492 GCA_031394085.1 Rhizobacter sp.
GTCGATGGCGCGCGTGGGGCGCGAAGTATTGGCGAGCTCGCTGCCGTCGGCGCTGATGTTCGAGTTGTCGAAAGGACTCTGACACCCGACGTGCGCCGACTGCTGCTGTTACTTCAGCGAACCGAACACTCTCTGCAAGATCGCGCTGCCGGTGCCGATCGGGTCTTTGCGGATCTTGCGTTCCTCTTCGCCGATCATCAGGTAGAGGCCGTCGAGCGCCTTGCCGGTCACGTATTGCTGGATGTTGGCATCGTCCTTTTTGAGCAAGCCAACGCCGGCCGCCTTGCCGGCCACCGCGTTGTACTTTTCGGCGAGCGACACCTTCTCGGTCGCCTTCGTGACGATCGGCAAGAAGGTCACCGACAACGGCGCGCGCGTCTTACCGGCGAAGAAGTTGGTCACCGAGTTGTCACCGCCGGTCAGGATTTGCTTGCCGTCTTCGACGCTCATCGCCTTGACCGCATCGGTGAGCAGCGACTTCGCTTGCGGCACGGCCGCTTCGGCAGCGCGGTTCATCGCGGTCACGAGCTCGTCGATGCGCTGTTGCTGACCGGTGAACCTCAGCACCTTGGCCGCGTCGTTCAGAAAGCCGGGCAGCGGGATACGCACCTTCGGGTTGTCGAGGAAGCCGCCACTCTTGCCCAGCAACGCGACCGCCGAGCTCGCGCCGCGCTCCAGTGCCGCACGCATGCCGAGTGCGGCGTCGCTTTCGGTGATGCCGGCCGCCTCGGCCGAGTGCCCGGCCGCGAGCAACCACAGCCCACCTACGGAGACGACGCCTGACGTAAAATTCCGACGCTGCATGAAAAAACTCCTGTGAAATCTGTGAAGCCTATCGCCGCCGCCATTGTGGCCGTCGTTCTCGGCGTCGGGGGTTACCTGGCGTTCCAAACCCTGAACGGCTTCGAGAAGGCGCCGAATGTCGCCTACACGTTGCTCGACGGCAGCAAGTCGACGCTCGATCAGCAGCGTGGCAAGGTCATGCTGGTGAACTTCTGGGCCACCGATTGCGTGACCTGCGTCAAAGAGATGCCCGACATCGTCGCCACCCACGAGAAGTACAAATCGCGTGGTTTCGACACCTTGGCGGTGGCGATGAGCTACAACCCGCCGGCCTACGTGATCAGCTTCGCCGAGACCCGCAAGCTGCCGTTCGGCGTCGCGATCGACAACACCGGCGCGATCGCGCAGAGCTTCGGCAAAGTTCAGTTGACACCCACCAGCGTGTTGATCGACAAGCGCGGTCAGATCGTCAAGCGCTATGTCGGCGAACCCGATTTCGCGGCGCTGCATGTGCTGGTTGAAAAGCTGCTCGCCGAGAGCTGACTTTTTGCCGAACGCGAGCACGCGTTACCGTGCAACCGCGTCACCAGTACCACCAGACGAACCAGATCACGAGCGCCAGCAAAACGGCGCGGAATGGATTCGTCTCGCTCGTGAAGAACGAACGCCAATCGGTCTCTTCGCCATCGCCATCCGGCTGACCGAAGGCACGCCGAGCGCGCGTTTCGGCATCCATCTCTTTGGCCCAAGCGCGGCGGCGCGGCAGGTCGGCGCCGAGCGCGTCGAGCCGGCGCTTGACGACCTCGGGCGCGGGCTTCGCCGCATGGGCGCGCAACGCGGGCGCGAGCGCATCGACGCGGGCATGCGCGTCGGCGAGGCGGTTGATCGCGAGCGTCGCGCCGCAGGTGGCGCAATCGATCGTGCGGCCCGGCGGCAGCGCGGCGCCGCACGCGCCGCATTGCAGCGCCGCCTGTTCCGCCTTCATGCCATGCACGGCCTGCGGTGTGATCGCGCCCTCGGGATCGAGCGCGCGCGCGAGTCGGGCCACGTCGAGCAGGCTCGCGACCGACTGGCAATAGCGGCAACGCGCATCGCCGGCGCCGATCGCCGCGCCGCAGTTGACGCAGTCGATCTTGCCGTTCTGCTGCAACAGCCGCGTGCGGTCGATGCCCGACATCGGCCGCAGCAAGCCCTTCTCTTGCAGGAACTGCGCGAACGACTGGTAGGCGCCGTGCCGTGCCCGGCATTCGAGCTGCAGCGATTCGCCCCAACGCGAGCGGTTGTGCACCGTCTTGAGCGAGCCCTTGCACCGCGGGCAGCCGGCGTCCGTGCGCAGCACCTCGTGCGGCAGGCTTTGCGACGCGGCCATCGTGCCGATGAGTTCGAGCAGCGCCGGGCCGGTCAGGCGCGCGGTTTCGGTCAGATCGAACCAGACGAGGTGGCAACCGGCACAGACATCGAGTTCGACGCTGCGGCCGTAGTGGCCCGACAGCGCGAGGCGCCGCATCGGCTGGCGGCAATTGCCGCACGCGAGCGCGGGGTCGGCGGGCAGCGGCGGCTTTTCCATCGCAAAGGTCTGCATCGCGCAGATTGTGCTGCGGCGATGCCCGGCGAGATCGTGCAGATTGCGCGCCCGCCCGCGCGCCGGAGCGTCAGTTCGCGATGTGCCCGGCCGAAGGCAGTGACGGGAGGCCTGCGGCCTCGGCCTGCTTGTCGGCGTGGTAGCTCGACCGCACCATCGCACCGACCGCCGCGTGCGTGAACCCCATGGCCACCGCTTCGCGCTCGAACATCTTGAAAGTCTCGGGGTGCACATACCGGCGCACCGGCAGGTGGTGGCCGCTCGGGGCGAGGTACTGGCCGATGGTCAGCATGTCGATGCCGTGGGCGCGCATGTCGCGCATCACTTGCAGGATCTCTTCGTCGGTTTCGCCCAGGCCGACCATCACGCCGCTCTTGGTCGGCACGTGCGGCGCGAATTCCTTGAAGCGCTTCAGCAGGTTCAGGCTGTACTGGTAGTCGGAACCGGGGCGCGCTTGCTTGTAGAGGCGCGCGGTGGTCTCCAGGTTGTGGTTCATCACATCGGGCGGCGCGGCCTTCAGGATCTCGAGTGCGCGGTCCATGCGGCCACGAAAGTCGGGCGTGAGAATTTCGATCTGCGTCAGCGGCGACAGCTCGCGAATCTGCCGGATGCACTCGACGAAATGGCCGGCGCCGCCGTCGCGCAGGTCATCGCGGTCGACGCTGGTGATGACCACGTACTTTAGTTTCAGCGCCGCGATCGTCTTCGCCAGATTGATCGGTTCGTCGACATCGAGCGGGTCGGGCCGGCCGTGGCCGACATCGCAAAACGGGCAGCGCCGCGTGCACTTGTCGCCCATGATCATGAAGGTGGCGGTGCCCTTGCCGAAGCACTCACCGATGTTCGGGCACGAGGCTTCTTCGCAAACCGTGTGCAGCTTGTGCTCGCGCAGGATGCTCTTGATCTCGTAGAAACGGGTCGACGGCGAGCCGGCTTTCACACGAATCCAGTCGGGCTTTTTCAAGGTCTCGAAGGGCACGATCTTGATCGGGATGCGCGCGGTCTTCGCCTGCGATTTCTGTTTCAGGGTCGGGTCGTAGGCTTCGGCCGGGGCCGCTTCGCGGGTCACGTTCGGGGTGCTCATGGGCGCTTTCGGGTCAAGGGCGCAGGCGGTTCGCCAGCGCGTG
>JANMWQ010000546.1:0-2443 GCA_031394085.1 Rhizobacter sp.
ATCGGCATGAGCCCGCTGACGGTCATCTTCGCGTTGCTCGCGTTCGGCCACCTGTTCGGCTTTGTCGGCGTGCTGATCGCGCTGCCGGTCAGCGCGGTGCTGGTCGTCGCGGTGCGGCGTGCGCGCACCGCCTACGTGGAGAGCGAGCTGTTCAGGGGATGAGGCGCAGCGCCGGGCCGTCCCAAGCAAGGCTCGCCCCCTCGGGGGGCCGGCCAATGTATTCATTGGACGAGGGGCGCCAATGAGGCAGATCCCGCTCGCCATCGGCATCGAGGCGCCGCGCACGTTCGAGACCTTCGTGCCCGGCGCGAATGCGCTGGCGATCGCGCACCTGCAGGCGCTGGGCGCGCAGGCCGCGCCGGTCTACCTGTGGGGCGCCAGCGGCTCGGGCAAGACGCACCTGCTCGAAGCGCTCGTGCACCGGTTCGACGCGCAAGGCCTGCGCGCCGGCTGGTTCAGCGCCGCCGACCCGGCGCCGTGGAACTTCGACGACGCCTGGTCGTTGATCGTGATCGACCGTGCCGATGAACTCGACGCCACGCAGCAGCACGCCGCCTTCTCGATTTTCGTCGAGGCGACATCGCGCGGCGTGCCGCTGGTGGCCTCGGGCCGGGTGCCGCCGGTCGACCTGGCTGTGCGTGAAGACTTGCGCACACGCCTCGGCTGGGGCCATGTGTTCGCGGTACAACCTCTCGGCGAGGCGCAAGCGCGGGCAACGCTGCGCCGGGTGGCCGACCAGCGTGGCATTTTTCTCTCCGACGATGTCATGGACTACCTGCTGACCCGCTTCGCCCGCGACCTCAAGCACCTCGTCGCGCAGCTCGATCGGCTCGACGCGTTCTCGCTTTCGACCAAGCGGCAGATCACCGTGCCCTTGCTGAAGCAGATGCTGGCAGAGGAGGGTGCCGCGTGAGCGTTGCCGCCAACCTCTGTTTTTTCGATCTCGACGAGACGCTGCTGCCGATCGATTCGGACCACGCGTGGGGCGATTTCATGGTGCGCTCCGGCTGGGTCGACGCGCAAGAGTTCGCGCAGCGCAACGACGCGTTCTATGCGCAGTACCGGGCCGGCGAGCTCGATATCCACGCGTACATTGCATTTGCCACCGAGCCGCTGCGCGCGCGCACCCGCGCGCAGATCGACGCCGCGCATCGCCAGTTCATGACCGAGGTGATTGCGCCTGAGCTGCGCCCGGAAGCCCTCGGTCTCGTGCGCGAGCACCAGTCGCGCGGCGATCTGGTGGCCCTCGTCACCGCGACCAACGACTTCGTCACCGCGCCGATTGCGCTCGCCTTCGGCATCGCCGATCTGCTGGCCGTGCGGCTCGCCAAGAACGCCGGGGGTACCATCACGGGCTGCATCGACGGCACGCCGAGCTACCGCGAAGGCAAGGTGACGCGGGTGCAGGAGTGGCTCGCCGAGCGCGGCAAGACCTGGTCCGACTTCGAGCGCATCAGCGTCTACAGCGACTCCGTGAACGACCTGCCGTTGCTCGAGCGCGCCACCGATCCGGTCGCCACCAACCCGACGCCGGCACTGCGTCAAATCGCCGAGGCGCGCGGCTGGCGCGTTCTGAAACTGTTCGACTGATCGAGAACGGACCCCGACTCGCAATGATCAAGAAATTCATCGACAAGTTGCTCGGCAAAGCACCTAAAACCGCGAAGAGCGCGGCTGCAGCAGACAACGAAAGCGGTGCTGCGCCGGCGGGCAAGCGCGTCGAGGTGCCGAAGAGCGAGCACCACATCGACCCGTCGCTGGTCGACGAACGCGCGGTCAAGGTCGTCAGCACGTTGGCCGATGCGGGCTACGAGGCCTACATCGTCGGCGGCGCGGTGCGCGACCTGCTCGTTGGCATGCGGCCGAAGGATTTCGACGTCGCGACCAACGCGACGCCCGAGCAGGTCAAGGCGTGCTTTCGCCGCGCCTTCATCATCGGCCGGCGCTTTCGGATCGTGCACGTGGTGTTCGGGCGCGGTCGGCAGGATCGTGGGCTGAGTGAAGTGATCGAGGTGTCGACCTTCCGCGCGATGGTCGACAACGCGGCGGCCGAACAGGTCAGCGGCAACGAGAAGACCTCGAAGAGCGAGCTGGCCGGCAAAAGTCACGTGGTCGACGCCGAAGGCCGAGTGCTCCGAGACAACGTCTGGGGCCCGCAGATCGACGATGCCGCGCGCCGCGATTTCACGATCAACGCGATGTATTACGACCCGGTGAAAGAGATCGTGGTCGACTACCACGGCGGCATCAAGGACGTGAAGAAGAAGCTGCTGCGCATGATCGGCGACCCGGTCACGCGCTACCGCGAAGACCCGGTGCGCATCATCCGTGTGGTGCGTTTCGCGGCCAAGCTCGGCTTCGAGATCGAGGCCAAGACGCGCGCGCCGATCAAGGAGATGGCCGCGCTGCTCGACAACGTGCCGGCCTCGCGCACCTTCGACGA
>JANMWQ010000559.1:0-8305 GCA_031394085.1 Rhizobacter sp.
AGCGAGACCGAGATCGCGGTCTGCAACCTCGGCTCGGTGAACCTGGTGCATCACCTCGGTGTCGATGCGAACGGCGTGCGCGGCATCGACCACGTCAAGCTGCGCAAGACCGTGTCGACCGCGATGCGCATGCTCGACAACGTGATCGACATCAACTACTACGCCGTCAAGAAGGCCCGCGACTCGAACTTGAAGCACCGGCCGGTCGGCCTCGGCATCATGGGTTTCCAGGACGCGCTGTACGAACTCGGCGTGCCGTACGCGTCGGATGCCGCGGTCGAGTTCGCCGATCGCTCGATGGAGGCTGTGTGCTACCAGGCCTATTGGGCATCGACCGACCTCGCCGCCGAGCGCGGCCGCTATTCGAGCTACCGCGGCTCGTTGTGGGATCGCGGCATCTTGCCGATCGACTCACTCGACCTGCTCGCCGAACAACGCGGCGGCTACGTTGAAGTCGACCGCAGCGTCACGCTCGACTGGGACGCGTTGCGTGCGCGCATCGGCGAGCACGGCATGCGCAACTCGAACTGCACCGCGATCGCGCCGACCGCGACCATCTCGAACATCGTCGGCGTGAGCGCGTCGATCGAGCCGTCCTTCGGCAACCTGTCGGTCAAGTCGAATCTGTCAGGCGAATTCACGATCGTCAACGAGTACCTCGTGCGCGACCTGAAAAAGCTCGGCCTCTGGGACGACGTGATGGTCATGGACTTGAAGCACTTCGACGGTTCGCTGCGCCGAATCGACCGCGTGCCCGAAGACCTCAAGGCCTTGTACGCGACCGCGTTCGAGATCGAAACCCAATGGCTGGTCGAGGCTGCGGCGCGGCGCCAAAAGTGGATCGATCAAGCGCAGTCGCTCAACATCTACATGGCTGGCGCGTCGGGCAAGAAGCTCGACGAGACCTACAAGCTCGCCTGGCTGCGCGGGCTCAAGACGACCTACTACCTGCGCACCGTCGGCGCCACGCACGCAGAGAAGTCGACCGTGAAGGCGGGTCACATGAACGCGGTGTCGAGCGACGGTGGCGTGTCGAAGTCGTCGGCCAAAAGCGCGACGACGAGTACGGCCGCAGCGACAGATGCATCGATGAGCCTGAACCATGTCGACCCTGCCACCGACATGAAGTTCTGTGCGATCGACGACCCGGGTTGCGAAGCGTGCCAATGAAGACAACGCGATGCATCGCGCATCGCGTGATCGCTGGCGAAGTGTCGATGCAAGACCGCAACAAGCAAGGCGCGCGGATGTCAAGAAGTGCTTGGGGTTATCGCGCAACACTCTCATAATTAGAACGCACAGGAAAATTTCATCATGCTGGTTTGGGAAGAAGAAGTTAAGCCCTCGACAGTTCACGCCGCAAACCTCGCGCAGACGCAACCGTCTCTGGCGCAGGCAGCTCAACTGTCACCGATCTGTCCTTCGACGAACGTGAGCCCGGTCAACGCGGTTCCGTTCACCGAAGTGCATGCGCCGAAGGTCGAAGCGCCCGCGACGATGCGTCGCGTGAACGCCGCCGACAAACGCATCATCAACGGCCAGACCGATGTCAATCAACTGGTGCCGTTCAAATACAAATGGGCTTGGGAGAAGTACCTCGCGACCTGCGCCAACCACTGGATGCCGCAGGAGGTCAACATGTCGCGCGACATTGCGACCTGGAAAGACCCGAACGGCCTGACAGACGACGAACGCCGCATCGTCAAACGCAACCTCGGCTTCTTCGTGACCGCAGATTCACTCGCTGCGAACAACATCGTGCTGGGCACCTACCGCCACATCACGGCGCCCGAGTGCCGGCAGTTTCTGTTGCGCCAGGCGTTCGAAGAAGCGATCCACACGCACGCGTACCAATACATCGTCGAGTCGCTCGGTCTCGACGAGAGCGAGATCTTCAATGCGTACAACGAGGTCAAGTCGATCCGCGACAAAGACGAGTTCCTGATCCCGTTCATCTCGGCGATCATGGACCCGCACTTTCACACCGGCACGGCCGAGAACGACCAGACGCTGCTGAAGTCGTTGATCGTGTTCGCGTGCCTGATGGAGGGCCTGTTCTTCTACGTCGGCTTCACGCAGATTCTCGCGCTCGGTCGCCAGAACAAGATGACCGGCGCCGCCGAGCAGTACCAGTACATCCTGCGTGACGAGTCGATGCATTGCAATTTCGGCATCGACCTGATCAACCAGCTCAAGCTCGAGAACCCGCACCTGTGGACAGCCCAGTTCAAGGCCGAAATCAACGCCTTGTTTCACACGGCCGTCGAACTCGAGTACCGCTACGCCGAAGACACGATGCCGCGCGGCGTGCTCGGCATGAATGCGTCGATGTTCAAGGGCTACCTGCGCTATATCGCGAACCGGCGTGCGATGCAGATCGGTCTGGAAGAGTTGTTCCCGAATGAGGAAAATCCGTTTCCCTGGATGAGCGAGATGATCGACCTGAAGAAGGAGCGCAATTTCTTCGAGACTCGTGTGATCGAGTATCAAAGCGGCGGTGCCCTGTCCTGGGACTGACAAGTCAATGATGAGTGGCCCCGGCGCTTGCAAATGCCGGGGTTCGAGTCTCCTGCGCTGGTGAAGGCAGGAGCAAAAGAGAGATCAAGATTTGCGATGCGTGATGTGCCGACAAAGAAGCGGCGCAGGCGGATCGCTACCCCATTCATCGTACCGGGGCGCCCCTCCTGGGCAGACTTCGGACGATGAATAACTGCTGCATCCCGGCGCGCCGGAGTGGAGCAGTTCTTTTGCAACTTGATCAAGGAGAAACGAAAATGGCAACTGCAAAGAAAGCTCCGGCAAAGAAGGTCGTCGCGAAAAAGGCACCTGCTGCCAAGAAGGCCCCTGCGAAAAAGGTAGCGGCGAAGAAGGCCCCGGCCAAGAAGGTTGCTGCGAAAAAGGCTCCAGCCAAGAAGGTCGCAGTGAAGAAGGCTCCGGCCAAGAAGGCGGCGGCGAAGAAGGCTCCGGCTAAAAAAGCGGCAGTGAAGAAGGCCCCGGCCAAGAAGGCGGCAGCGAAGAAGGCTCCGGCCAAGAAGGCCGCTGCGAAAAAGGCTCCGGCCAAGAAGGTCGCAGTGAAGAAGGCTCCGGCCAAGAAGGCGGCCGCAAAGAAGGCCCCTGCGAAGAAGGCTGCTCCCAAGAAGAGCGCCGCTGCTGCAGCACCCGCCGCGCCAGCGAAGACTTCGCTGAGCCCTCAGGCTGCATGGCCGTTCCCGACGGGAAGCAAGCCCTGAACGGTCTTCCCTGAAAAGTACACCAGCCCGGCTCACGCCGGGCTTTTTTTGGTTTGCGCAGCGGCTCAGTGTTCGAGGGACGACATGGGCAGCTCATGGTTCTGTCCGCCTTTGGATGCGACCTTGATGGCCCCGATCCGGTTTCCGAGCGCGACGCTCCGCTCTAGCGGCCAGTCCCGTTCGATCCCGTAGAGCAACGCCGCGCGAAACGCGTCGCCGCAGCCCGTCGGATCGACAACCGTTGTCGCAGCGACGCCGGGCACGCGAATCCGCACGCCCTGTTGCCACAGATCGCAGCCTTCGGCGCCGAGCGTCACCATGATGCCGCGAAGGTGCGACTTCGACAAAGACTGGAGCGTCTGGCCGGTACGCTCGCACAGCATTCGGGCCTCGTAGTCGTTGAGCGCAACCCAGGTGGCTTGCTGCAGAAAATTCGTCAACTCCGCGCCATCGAACATCGGCAGGCCTTGGCCCGGATCGAAGACGAACGGGATCTTCGCTTGGGCGAGTTGGGCCGCGTGTTGCAGCATCGCTTCGCGCCCATCCGGCGCGATGATGGCGACGCGAATGTCGCTGCCCTGCGGGACTGCGCTCAAGTGAGCCGACTGCATCGCGCCCGGGTGAAACGCTGTGATCTGGTTGTTGTCGGTGTCGGTGATGATGATCGCCTGCGCGGTGTGACTCTCGGACACGGTCCGCATGAATGCTGTGCTCGCGCCCCATGATTCGACACGGCGCAAGTACTCCGCTCCGTCGGCACCGATCGCCGCCATGATCAGCGGCTCGCCGCCCAGCAGGCTCAGCGAATAGGCGATGTTGCCGGCGCAGCCGCCGAACTCGCGTCGCAGCGTCGGCACCAGGAACGAGACGTTCAGGATGTGCAACTGCTCCGGCATGATCTGCTGTGCAAACCGACCCGGAAAAGTCGCGATGGTGTCAAAGGCAAGCGATCCGCAAATCAAGGCCGACATGAGAACTCCAGGTTGAATGAGAGAGCGACCAGGGGCAGCTGCGCCATGGCCAGGTTGTCAGGGGTAGAAAACTTCGACGGTGTAGCCGGTGACGGGCGCGCCGCCCACAGCGAACAACAATTGCAAGGCAGACTCCGCCCCGGGTTTGATCGGGGCGGGAGCGACGCGAAAATCTCTCGTCGCAAGCATTCGGCGCGCCACCAATTGCCCATTCGCATCGGTCAGGGTGAGGTCGACGGACGGCTGCGCAACCGCAGCGGCGCCCCGGTTGCGCAGCACCACCGAAAGCTTGAAGGCATCGAGCAGCGGTGCCCGTGCGAGCGCGGTGCTTTCGACCGCCAAGTCGTCGATTCGGCGCGGCGCGTCGATCGTGCACGACACGGCCGCGCACCAAGCGCTCAGCGACGGCCCAGCAACCGGCCAGCGTGCCGCGATCTGGTCGCGAAAGTGGTGCACGGCCTGAACCGCGAGTGCCGACAGAAGCGAGACGACCGCCAGGCCAGCGAGCGCGCGCCTCCACGGGCTTTGCAAGCGCGTGCGCTTGCGAGCCGCTTCGACGAACGCCGGCGCGGCTGGCGAATCGACAGGATCGGCGCGCGGGTCGGTGGCCCATGGCGTCTCGGTCACCGTCGACTGCGCCTCCGCGGTGTCGTCGGCGAGCATGTCCGAATCGAATTGCGCGTCGGGAAAGTCCCGCCGGTCGCGCTCGTTGATGCGGGTTGCCGGCGTAGAACCTTGGTCCGATTCGCGCGAGCCCATCAACTGCGCATCGATCTTGTGGATCAACGAGTCACTTTCGTCGGCCGGCGAAACCTCGCTGATGTTGGCGACCGATGGCTCCCCGGTGGGCAATGGGGCGGGCGGCGTGTGGGCACGCATTGGCACGCCGGCAGGCCAATCGGGCGGTGTGTCGCGCTCCAGATCGAACAGCCCTTCGAGTGCGCTGAACACCTCGTTGCAACGACCGCAGCGAACCCAACCCTCCGAGACTTTCAACTGGTCCTGCACGACACGGAAAACCGTGCCGCAGGCGGTGCACCGGGTGGCCAGACTCATCGCGGGGTCGCTCGTCCCGGGTCAGGCGGCGCGACGCGCCGTCATCAGGATCCAGCCGTCTTCGGCGTCGGCGACCTGCAGCGCCAGCCAAGGTGCGTAGGCCACCTTCAGCTCGTCCGCCTGTCGCTCGAGAATGCCGGCGAGGACGAGGTCGCCCTCGCTCGCCACATGCGCGCACAACAGCGGCGCGAGCAGCTTCAGCGGCGTCGCCAGGATGTTGGCAAACACCAGCGCGTACTCGCCCTGCGAGATGGTGGGCAAACCGCAATTCAGCCGCACGCCGTTCGCCAGTGCATTCGCGCGCGAGGACTCGACGGCCGTCGGGTCGATGTCGACCGCGTCGACCTCATGCGCACCATGCAGCGCCGCACCGATCGCGAGAATGCCCGAGCCGCAGCCGTAGTCGAGCACGCGCTGCCAATGCGATGTGCGGCTCGCCGGCTGCTGCGCGGTCCAGCGCAGGCACATGCGTGTCGTCGGGTGCGTGCCGGTGCCGAAGGCCAGGCCCGGATCGAGCCGGATCAAATGGGTGGCGCCCGGCGGCGGCTCGTGCCAGCTCGGCACGATCCAGAAGTCAGGCGTGATCGGCACCGGCGCGAACTGCGATTGCGTCAGCCGCACCCAGTCTTGCTCGGGCACCGACCGAATGGCCTGCAAGTGGACACCTTGTGCCCAATCCTGCGCCAGCAGCAGCGTTGCCGCGTCGGTGGCAGCGGCGTCGTCGGGGAACAGCGCGCGAACCACCGAGCGCTGCCAGCCTGCGCTGGGTGCCGGCATGCCGGGCTCGCCGAACAGCGCTTGTTCGGCAGCCGTGTCGGCGTCGGCGTCTTCGACCGAGACCGACAGCGCGTCGAGTTCGTCGATCAGCGCGTCGCTGACGGACTCGACGCAGTCTTGTGGCGCCAGCAGCAGCAACTCGACCATGGTCAGCGTTTGTGCTGGGAGAGCCAGCCTTCGAGGTAGTGGATGCTGGTGCCGCCCTCGATGAACTTCGCGTCGACCATCAACTCGCGGTGCAGCGGGATGTTGGTCTGGATGCCTTCGATCACCGTCTCCGACAACGCGATGCGCATCCGCGCCAGCGCCTGATCGCGCGTGTCGCCGTGCACGATGATCTTGCCGATCATCGAGTCGTAGTTCGGCGGCACGTAGTAGTTCGTGTAAGCGTGCGAGTCGACGCGCACCCCTGGGCCACCCGGCGGGTGCCACATCGTGATGCGGCCCGGCGACGGCGTGAACTTGTACGGGTCCTCGGCATTGATGCGGCACTCGACCGCATGCCCGCGCATCTGGATGTTGCGCTGCGTGAACGGCAGCTTCTCGCCGGCCGCGATGCGGATCTGCATCTGCACGATGTCGATGCCGGTCACGAGTTCGGTCACCGGGTGCTCGACCTGCACCCGCGTGTTCATCTCGATGAAAAAGAACTCGCCGTTCTCGTAGAGGTACTCGAAGGTGCCCGCGCCGCGGTAGCCGATTTTCTTGCACGCCGCCACACAGCGCTCACCGATGCGCTCGATCACGCGGCGTGCAATGCCCGGCGCCGGCGCTTCTTCGAGAATTTTCTGGTGGCGCCGCTGCATCGAGCAATCGCGCTCGCCGAGCCAGACCGCGTTCTTGTGCTCGTCGGCCAGAACCTGGATTTCGATGTGGCGTGGGTTCTCGAGGAACTTCTCCATGTACACGGCCGAGTTGCCGAACGCGGCGCCGGCTTCGGCGCGCGTCGTCTGCACCGCGTGGATCAGCGCCGCCTCGGTGTGCACGACCCGCATGCCCCGCCCGCCGCCGCCGCCCGAAGCCTTGATGATGACGGGGTAGCCGACGGCCCGGCCGGCCTTGATGATCTCCTTCGGGTCATCGGGCAGCGCGCCCTCCGAGCCCGGCACGCAGGGCACGCCCGACTTGATCATCGCCTGCTTGGCCGAGACCTTGTCGCCCATCACGCGGATCGACGCCGGCGTCGGCCCGATGAACGTGAAGCCGCTGCGCTCGACGCGCTCTGCGAAGTCGGCGTTTTCGGACAGAAAGCCGTAGCCCGGGTGAATCGCCTCGGCATCGGTCACCTCGGCCGTCGAGATGATCGCCGGCATGCTGAGATAGCTTTGCGCCGAAGCCGCCGGCCCGATGCACACGGCTTCGTCGGCCAGTTTCACGTACTTGGCGTCGCGGTCGGCCTCCGAGTAGACGACGACCGACTTGATGCCCATCTCGCGGCATGCACGCTGCACACGCAGAGCGATTTCGCCTCGGTTGGCAATCAGAATCTTTTTGAACATAGTGCCTCGGCTCAATCGCTCTGGCGAGCTTCGCTCGCCGCGCAATGTGGCTGCGCCGAAGCGCCGCAAGCGGGGTTTTCGCCTCGATTGGCAATGAGAATTTTCTTGAACATGGGCTGGTGCCTTATTCGATGATGAACAAGGGCTGCCCGAACTCCACCGCCTGGCCGTTCTCGCAAAGGATGCGGGTGACCGTGCCCGACTTGTCGGCCTCGATCTCGTTCATGATTTTCATCGCCTCGATGATGCAGATCGGATCGCCCTCCTTGATCGGGTCGCCCACCTCGGCGAACGGCTTGGAGCCCGGGTTCGCCGAACGATAGAAGGTGCCGACCATCGGCGACTTCACCGGGTGCCCCGTCTCGACCGGCACCGCGGCGGGTTCGACCGCAACGACCGGCGCAGGCGCCGTCAACACCGCAGGGGCTGGCGCGTACTGCACCGGCGCGGCACCGACCGGGTCGGCCTTGACGATGCGCACCTTGCCGTCGGCTTCGGTGATTTCGAGTTCGGAGATGTTGGATTCGGAGACGAGGTCGATCAGCGTCTTCAGCTTGCGAAGGTCCATGGCGTGTTGAAGTCCTGTCGGTGAGCCGCCGCAACGGGCGTGCCTTGAGCGCGATGAAATGTCGACTGCGGTGCGCTGGGTCATTGAATACGTCGAGCGCCATTTGCCTCTATCGGGCCACCTCGCGCCATGATCTGTTCAGACGCGGGCCCCTTCCGCAAGCCTTGAAATCCAATTTTTCAGATTCGGTTTCGCTGCCGAATG
>JANMWQ010000601.1:0-1595 GCA_031394085.1 Rhizobacter sp.
CTGGTCGTCGACGAGGCCTTCGAGCTGAAGGGCGTGATGACCGTCAAGGACATCACCAAGCAGACCAGCTTTCCGAACGCCGCGCGCGACGGCCACGGCAAGCTGCGCGTCGGCGCCGCGGTGGGCGTCGGCGACGGCACCGAGGAGCGCGTCGAACTGCTGGTCCGGGCCGGTGCCGACGCCTTGGTCGTCGACACCGCGCACGGCCACAGCGCCGGCGTGATCGAGCGCGTGCGCTGGGTCAAGAAAAACTTTCCGCAGGTCGACGTGATCGGCGGCAACATCGCCACGGGCGCGGCCGCGCTGGCGCTGGTCGAGGCCGGCGCCGACGCGGTCAAGATCGGCATCGGGCCGGGCTCGATTTGCACCACACGCATCGTCACCGGCGTGGGCGTGCCGCAGATCTTTGCGATCGAGCAGGTGGCCGAGGCGCTCAGGGGCAGCGGTGTGCCGCTGATCGCCGACGGCGGCGTGCGCTACTCGGGCGACCTGGCCAAGGCCATCGCGGCAGGCGCCGACACCGTCATGATGGGCGGCGCGTTCGCCGGCACCGAAGAGGCGCCGGGCGAGACCATCCTGTACCAGGGCCGCACCTACAAAAGCTACCGCGGCATGGGCTCGATCGGCGCGATGCAGCAGGGCTCGGCCGACCGCTACTTTCAAGACAGCTCGGGCAGCAACAACCCGAACACCACCAAGCTGGTGCCCGAGGGCATCGAAGGGCAGGTGCCGTACAAGGGCACGGTCGTCGCGGTGATCTTCCAGATGGCCGGCGGCCTGCGCGCCTCGATGCACTACTGCGGCTGCGCCAGCATTGCCGACATGCACGAGAAAGCCGAGTTCGTCGAGATCTCGTCGGCCGGCATGCGCGAGAGCCATGTGCACGACGTGCAGATCACGAAAGAAGCGCCGAACTACCGGATGGAGTGATGGAGTCGATCGCGCAGCCGGCGGGCCGCAAGGCGGCGATGCCGTTCATCATGGCGACGGTGCTGATCGACATGGTCTCGATCGGCCTGATCATTCCGGTGCTCGCACCGCTGATCGGCACCTTCACCGCCTCGCAATCGGAGCAGGCCGTCTGGTACGGCGTGATCACGATCGCGTTCGGTGTCGCGAACTTTTTCGGTTCGCCGATCCTCGGGCGTTTGTCGGACCGCTACGGCCGCCGCCCGGTCTTGCTGCTCGGCTTCAGCGGCCTCGCGCTGAGCTTTTTCGTCACCGGCATGGCGAGCGCGTTGTGGATGCTCGTGGTCGTGCGGCTGTTCAGCGGTGCGATGCAAGCGAACATCGCCGTCGCGAACGCCTACGTGGCCGACATCACGCCGCCCGAAGAGCGCGCCACGGCCTTCGGCAAGCTCGGCGCGATGCTCGGCATGGGTTTCATCCTCGGCCCGGTGATCGGCGGCCTGCTCGGCGGCATCAGCCTGCAGTTGCCGTTCTTCGTCGCCGGAGGCCTCGCCTGCGTGAACTGGCTGTACGGTTACTTCGTGCTGCCCGAATCACTGCTGCCGGAACGGCGCCAGCCCTTCGTGCTGCGCGAGGCCAACCCGGTGAGTTCGCTGCGCGGCTTGACCGAGCTGAAAGGCGTCGGC
>JANMWQ010000620.1:0-5359 GCA_031394085.1 Rhizobacter sp.
CCGATGTGCACCCCGCACGTCACCAAGAAACCCTCGCTTTGCACAGACAATGCGCCATGCAATTTTCTCCTTCCCGCACCGCGCCCGCGGATGCCCCACGCTGGCCCGGCCAGCTGGCCGCGATCGACATGGGCTCGAACAGCTTTCGGCTCGAGATCGGCCAGCTGATCGACGGCCGCTATCGCCGCATCGACTACCTCAAAGAAACCGTGCGCCTCGGCGCCGGCCTCGACACCAACGGCCTGCTCACCGACGAAGCCGGGGCTCGCGGCCTCGCCTGCCTGGCGCGCTTTGCGCAACGGCTGCAGGGATTCACGCCGGCACAGGTGCGCGCGGTCGCCACGCAGACCTTGCGCGAGGCGCGCAACCGCGACGAATTTTTGACCCGCGCGCAAGCCGGCCTCGGCTTTCCGATCGAGGTGATCTCTGGCCGCGAAGAAGCGCGCCTGATCTACGCCGGCGTTGCGCGGCTGCAGCCTTCGATGCTGCCGCGGCTGGTCGTCGACATCGGCGGGCGCTCGACCGAAATGATCCTCGGCCATGGCCGCAAGCCGATGCGCGCCGAGTCGTTCCAGGTCGGCAGCGTGAGCCTGTCACTGAAGTATTTCGGCGAGGGGCGTTTCACCGAAAGCGCGTTCCGCCAGGCGCAGATCGCCGCCGGCGCCGAGCTCGAAGAAGGGTTGGAGCCGTTCGCCGCCACGCACTGGCAGGAAGCACTCGGGTCGTCGGGCACGGTCGGTGCGGTCTCGCAGTTGCTCGCCGCGAGCGGCATCACCGACGGTCGCATCACGCCCGAGGGCCTGCGCTGGCTGATGGAGCAATGCCTGCGCGCCGGCAAGGTCGAAAAACTCGCGTTGCCGGGGCTCAAAGAAGAGCGCCGCGCGGTCATCGCCGGCGGCTTGTCGATCCTGTACACGCTGGCGGCGAACTTCGGCATCGCCGAGCTGCTGCCGGCGCGCGGTGCGCTGCGCCAGGGCGTGATCTTCGACCTCGACGAACGCGTGCACGCGATCGGCCTGCAGCAGGACGGCCACGACATCCGCGATGCCTCGGTGCGCGAGCTGCAGCGCCGCTTCATGGTCGACACCCAGCAAGCCGCGCGCGTGACCAGCGTCGCGCAAGCGCTGTACGCGGTCGCGCAGCCGAAGGCCAGCGCCGAGACCCGCCGCGAGTTGCTCTGGGCCTGCGCGCTGCAGGAGATCGGCATGATGATTTCGCACCACGATCACCACCGCCACAGCGCCTACGTGCTGGCCCACGCCGATGCGGCCGGGTTCTCGCAGAGCCAGTTGCGGCGCGTCGGCGAACTCGTGCTCGGGCAACGCGGCGGGCTGCGCAAGGTCGAGACCAGCCTGGTGCGCGAAGACTTCGCGTGGCAGGTGCTGTGCTTGCGGCTGGCCATCATCAAGTGCCACGCGCGCGGCGACGTGAGCGCGACCGCGATGCGCCTCAAACGCGATGGCGCCAGCGCCGAGTTGCAGTTCGAGTCGGGCTGGGCCGATGCGAACCCGCGCACCAAGCACCTGCTCGACGAAGAGGCCGCGATGTGGGCGCGCAGCGGGCCGCTCAAGCTGCAGCTGCAATTGCAGCGCTGAGCAGCCGCGCGTCGGGCCGACGACATCAAGGCAGCGTCACCACCGCGAGGCTGCGACTCGCCATGATCAGGATCTGCTTCGCGCCGAGCGCGGCCATCGCACCGTCGGCCGTGCCGAGCGTCGGCGAAGCGCTGCCGAGCACCAGGCCGATGCCCATCGGGATCAGCAAGGTCGTGGCACCGGTGGACGACACCGCGTACAGCCCGTCGTTGAACTTCAGCACGTAGACGGCACCCGTCGGGTTGATGACGAACGACGCCACATTGGTGACCGTCGTGGTGGTCACGCTGCCATCGGCGGCAATCCGGCGCAGCGTACCGTTGTCGTTCACGTAGAGCGTGCCGTCCGGCGCATAGGCCAGGCCGATCGGCGCGTTGAAGCGTGCTATGCCGGCGGCGCCGTCGGTCGTGCCGCGCTGGCCCATCACGCCGCTGAATGTCGTCACGTTGCCCGCGGCATCGATGCGTCGGATCGCCGCGTTGCCGTTGTCGCTCACCATCACATCGCCGCTCGGCGCCACCGCGAGGCCGCTGATCGACGCGAACCTGGCCGTGCCGGGCGGGCCGTTGACGGCCCCGCTTGCCAGTGCGCCGGTCGCGCCCGCCAAGGTTGCCGCGAAGCCGCTGGTGTCGATGCGCTTGACGCTCGCCTCGTCGGGCACGTAGACGACGCCGCTCGGCGCGATCGCCAGCGCCGCGCCGTTCAAGCGCAGTTGCGCCGTGCTGCCCACGCCGTCGACCGAGCCGGCGCTGTAAGCAAGGCCGGCCATCAGCGAGACGCTGCCGGAGGTGTCGATGCGGCGCACGGTGGTCGTATTCCCCTCAGACACGACGATGCGGCCCTGCGGATCGACCGCGACGGCGGTCGCGCCGAGCGGCCCGAACTCGAACGGCAACTGCGCGAGCACACCGGTGGAACTCGGCAGCGATGTCACCGTCGCCGTCGATGGTTGATAGCCGTTGGCGAGCGTCGTCACCTTGCCGGCTGCGTCGATCGTTCGCAGTGGGCCGGCATCCGCGATCAACAGGCCACCGCCCGGCGCATCGGCGATGCCGGTGATCGCCGGCGCGATGAGCCGGACCTGCGTCGGCGCGCCGTCGGCATAGCCCGGCCCGAGCGTGCGTGAACCCGTGAAGGTGCCGACGACGCCGGTGGTGATGTCGATCGTGCGCATCAGTCCGGCGAGGTCGCGCACGTACAAGGTCGTGCCACGCAGGTACATCGCGGTCGGCCCGGGCAACGAGGCCGTGAGGCCAGGACCATCCGCCGGATTGCTGACATTCGCAGAGCCGTCGCCGGCGACGACTTGCGTCACGCCGGGCCCGTTTCCGCTGCGCACGATGCGGACGACGCGGTTGCCCTGCGCTTGCGCCACGTAGACATCGTTGTTCGCGGCGACGGCGATGCCGAACGGCGCGACCATGCCGGTGGCATAGGTGGTCACGACGCCAGCCGTCGTGACGCGGCGCACACGGTTGGTATTTTGGTCGGAGACGTACAGGTCGCCGTCCGGCCCGATCGCGATACCGGCAGGACCGGAGAACGTTGCGGCGGCACCGGTGCCGTCGGAAAAGCCGTTGGGGGTGAGTGTTCCGGCGATGGTGGTGACCGTCCCGTCGGGTGCGATGCGGCGGATCAGCGAGTTGTCGGTGATCCACAGGTTACCTGCCGCATCGTGGGTCATGCCGCGCACGCCGTTGAACGACGCCACGGGGCCGGCGCCGTCGGCATTGCCAAAGCTGCCGTTCCCGGCGAATCGCGAGACCGAGCCGAGGTCGGCCGCCAGGCGCCAGATGTACGCGCCGCCTGCGAACAGGTAGCTACCGTCCGCCTGCCGGTCGATCGCGCTGGTGGTCGAAAGCGGCGCCTGCGCGCGCAGGCCGGTGACCGTGACGGGGCCGAGCGTGACCGCGGCCGGCGGCACCACGGTGAGCGTCACGACCGAACTCGCTGCCGGGCTTTGACCACTGCACGAGAGGTTCGCGCGGAACTGCGCGCCGGTATCGCCCGTGACGGCGGCGAAGCTGTAGACCGTCGTGGTCGCGGCGGCGATATCGGCGAACACGCCAGCGCCGAGCCGCTGCCACTGGATGGCCAAGGTGCCACTGCTGCACGTGCCGCCGACGGTGAACGACGCCTGCGTGCCAGCCGTGACGGTAAGGCTCGCAGGCTGTGGCGTGATCGTCAACACCGGCGCGGCAGCGGTGATCGTCAAGGTCGCGTTGTTGCTGGTCGCGTTGCCGACGGCGTTGCTGACCACGGCGCGGAAAGTGGCACCGCTGTCGGCAACGCTCGTCGCGGCGATCGAGTACGCAGTGGCGGTCGCACCCGCGATGTCGACGCCGTTGCGCTGCCATTGATAGGCCAGCGGCGCGTCGCCACTCGCCGCGACCGTGAAGCTCGCGGGCTGGCCGGCGGTGAGGCTTGCATCGGCGGGTTGCGTCGTGATCGTCGGTGCGACGCCGGGTGTCGGTGGCGGCGGGGGTGGCGAACCGTCACCACCACCGCCGCCACACGCGGCGAGTGCGAGGCACACGCTGCCCAGCAGGCTTTTGAATCGGTACATGTTGAACGCGTGCATGGTGAAACTCCGGTCTGACGGTGCTTGAAATGGAGGCAGACGACGCAGGTGCCGGCTAGCGCCGCGCTCGCCGCCGCAGCGCAAGCGCCAGGGTCGCCAATCCGATGGCCATCAGCACGGCCTCGCTCGGTTCGGGAACCGCGGCCACCTGCGTGAAGCGGATGTTGTCGACACCCACCCAGTCGGCGAACGACCCGGCAGCGATCACGACCCGCGTGATCGAGGGCGCGCTGTAGCTCAGCGTGTACTGCCCCGGGCTGCCCGGCCCGACCACCTTGGCGAGCAGGCTGGCGCCGTTGAACACGTAGAGCGCAGAGTCGCCCGGGATCGAAACACCGGCGAAGTCGACGCTGAACGAGGCGATCGCCGTCGTGAAAGTCGCGGCGAAGCTGGCGTCGCCGTCTTCGGCGAGCCAGCCCGAGAACGAATGCAGGATGTTGCCGCTGACCAGCGCGGGGCCACCGAGGCTGCCGACATCGGCGCCGGTCGACGCGACGATGCCCATGTCGGTGTTGGTGGCCCAATTTTCGGCGGTCGAGTTGCCGTTCGCACCGCTGAACGCATTGGCCGAGAACACGACGCCGAGCGCGGCGTACTGCGTGCTCAGGATCGCGCCGGGAGCAAGGTCTTCGAACGTGATGTCGACCGCGCGGGCTCCGGTCGACAACAGCAGCGCGGCGAAGAATGCGGCGCTGAGAATTTTGCGTTTCATGGTGACTCCCGGGGTGTTGTGTGGATCGAGCTCATGGGCGAACGGCGGCCGGCAACGGCAGGTCTGTCGAGAAGCCCCACTGCTTTGCAATGAAGCCATCTCGCGACCGCAGCACGTACCAGGTGCCGTTGCTCGGCCGGTAGATCGCGACGTCGGTCTGGCCGTCGCCGTCGTAGTCGGCTGGCACCGGGATGTCGTTGGCCAACCCCCACTGAACCGCCTTGAAACCGTCACGCGACTGGAGGACATACCAGGTGCCGTTGCTCGGCCGGTAGATCGCGATGTCGGACTTGCCGTCGCCGTCGTAGTCGGCTGGCTTCGGGATGTCCGTCGAGAAGCCCCACTGCTGCGCGATGAAGCCGTCGCGCGACCGCAGCACGTACCAGGTGCCGTCGCTCGGCCGGTAGAACGCGATGTCGGGCTTGCCGTCACCGTCGTAGTCGGCAGGAACCGGGAACTCCGTCGAACAGC
>JANMWQ010000627.1:0-1980 GCA_031394085.1 Rhizobacter sp.
TACGACTGGCGTCAGGCGCTCGGCGGCTTTCCCGTGCAACCGCGCACCGTCGACGCGAGCCGTGCCGACGACACCGCGGTGCAAGGGCTGCTCGATCACTGGCGGCAAACGCTGGTCGACATCGAGTTTCTCGACCCTGCCGTGCCACGCAAGCTGATGCCTCGGCTGCAACAGCTGCTGAACCGGGCGCAACTGACCACCGAGGAAGTGCACATTCTGCGAGGCGTGGCGCGCGCGGTCGGCCATCGCGCACCCGGGCACGCCGCAGAGGGCCAAGCGTTACTCGGCAAAAACGGGTAACCCCTTATACAAGGGGTGTCGTCACCCGTCTGGTGTCGCTAGTCTCTTGACCCACGGCGATCCGGAGTGGAGCGCCACCAACCCTCCAGGAGAGTCCAGATGATGAAAAGCATTCTTGCTGCAACCGCAATGAGCGCCATGGCGCTGGCTGCAAACGCCGGTGTCACCGGCGGTGTCGCTGCAAACCAGAATCCCAGCTCGTTCATCGCGCTGTCGGATTTTGATGTCGGTGGCAACGTCGATGGCGGCGCGCTGTACACGGCCAATGCGCTTCCGAACGCGGCCATTCCGACCAACACCGCACCGCCGAAGAACACCGTCGGGACGTGGCTGGCCGCTGGCCCGGGTAATAGCAACAACGACGGTGGCGACGCAATTGTCAGCTTCGGCGCAGGCACGTCGTTTGTCAGCTTCCTGTGGGGCTCGCCTGACACCTACAACAAGCTGACAGTGAAGACCACCGGCGGTGGCTCGTTCGACTTCACATCGGCGTCGTTTCCGACCGTCGTGTTCAACGGTGACCAGACTTTCGCCTCGTACGTCGGGTTCACGGGTACCGGCGGTGCGCTCATCACTTCGCTGACGTTTAGCAGCCCGCAGCTAAACGCCTTCGAGGCATCGAACTTCTCGGTGACCACGCCGGTGCCGGAACCAGAAACCTACGCTCTGCTGCTCGCAGGTCTGGGCGTGGTCGGTTTCATGGCCCGCCGCCGCAAGACGGCCTGAGCGATTTGATCCAGACGAAAGGGCCCTTCGGGGCCCTTTTTCACGTGGGCTGCGCGTTGCTCGCGCGCCGGATAAACTTCAAATTTGTCGGCCACCTGCAATCCCCCATGTTCCAGCGCCTCAACGAAGACATCGCCTGCATCCTCGAGCGCGACCCCGCGGCGCGCAGCGCCTGGGAGGTGCTGACCTGCTACCCCGGCTTGCATGCATTGATCCTGCATCGCCGCGCGCACTGGTTCCGTGCCCACGGCCTGCATTGGCTGGCGCGCTTCACGTCGCACATCGGGCGCTTCCTGACCGGCATCGAAATCCACCCCGGCGCAACGATCGGCCGGCGCGTGTTCATCGACCACGGCATGGGCGTGGTCGTCGGCGAGACCGCCGAGATCGGCGACGACTGCACGATTTACCAAGGCGTGACCTTGGGCGGTACTTCGCTCGGCAAGGGCGAGAAGCGGCATCCGACCTTGGGGCGCGGCGTGATCGTCGGCGCCAATTCGCAGGTGCTGGGCGGCTTCACGGTCGGTGACGGTGCACGCGTCGGCTCCAACGCGGTCGTGCTCAAAGAAGTGCCGCCCGGCGCAACGGCGGTCGGCAACCCGGCGCGCGTGCTGCACAAAGAAGCCGACGCGGTGCGCGAGGCCGCCGCCGCGAAGATGGGATTTTCGGCCTACGGCATCACGCAGGGCGATGACCCGATGGCGCACGCGCTGAAGGGCTTGATCGACAACGCCTCAGGCCACGAGCACCAGATCGCGCTGTTGTGGCAGGCGATCGAGAAGCTGTCTTCACGGTCACGCGAGTTGCCCACGCCGGACTGCGTGCCGCAAGACGCGAACACCACTGATAACTTCGATGCAGAGCGCTTTAACCAGTTGGTGAAGTGACGCTGTGTGCGGGCTGCCTCAGAGCAGCAGGAACAACAGCGGCAACAGCAAGCCCAGCCCCGACCAG
>JANMWQ010000654.1:0-4806 GCA_031394085.1 Rhizobacter sp.
AAGCCACCGAGGCCGACGCGCTTGAGCCACTCGTCGGCTTGCGCGCGGGCATCGCTGGTGCCGCGGAATTCGAGCCCGGCCATCACGTTCTGCGTGGCCGTGCGCCACGGCATCAGGCTGTCGGACTGAAACATGTAGCCCGCGCGGCGGTTGATGCCCACGAGCGGCTCACCGAACACGCGCACGCTGCCGAGGCTCGGCGCGAGCAGGCCGGCCGCGACGTTGAGCAGCGTGCTCTTGCCGCAGCCGGTGGGGCCGACCACCGAGACGAACTCGCCGGCGCCGACCGTGAGCGACACATCACGCACCGCGGTGTAGCGCTGGCCCGGGTCGTTCTTGTCGACGAAGGTGCAGGCAACGCGGTCGAGCGCCAGCGCGGGCGCGGCTGCGGGCGCGGCCTCAACCCCTCGGGTACTTGGCATTGGCCCGGCGCGCGAACTCGTTGCTGTAGATCGCCGCCAGGTCGATCTTCGCCGCGGCGATCTCGGGGTCGATGCTGGCGAGCGCTCGGCGCGCGGTCTCAGGGCCGGCTTCGGGGAACAGGCCGTCGACCGAGAGCGCGCCTTTGGCGGCGAGAAACGCATCGACGTACACCGCGCGGTCGCCGAGCAGGTAGCTCTCGGGCACGGCCTTGATGATGTCGCCGGCGCCGGCCTGCTGGATCCATTTATCGGCGCGCACGATCGCGTTCGCGAGCGCCTGCACGGTGGCGGGGTTCTTGTCGATGAAGCTCTGCGGCGCGTACAGGCAAGCGGCCGGCATCGGACCGCCGAAAATCCTGTCGGCCTCGGCCACATTGCGCGTGTCGGAGACGATTTTCAAGTCGCCCGAACGCGCGAGCAGCGTGATCACCGGATCGAGGTTGCTGATCGCGTCGATCTGGCCCGCGCGCATCGCCGCGACCGCGCCGCTGCCGGCACCCACGCCGATGATGGCCACATCGCCTGGCTTCAGCCCGGCCTTGCCGAGCACGAAGTTCGCGAGCACGTTGGTGCTCGAACCCGGCGCCGTAACGCCGAGCTTCTTGCCCTTGAGTTCGGCCACGTTCTTGAAATTCGGCAGCGTCTTCGGGTTCACGCCGAGCACGATTTGCGGCGCGCGGCCCTGCAACGCGAACGCGCGCAGACGTTGGCCTTTGACCTGCATGTTGATGGTGTGCTCGAACGCCCCCGAGACCACATCGGCACTGCCGCCGACCATCGCCTGCAACGCCCGCGAACCGCCGGCGAAATCGGCGATCGTCACGTCGAGCCCCTCGGCCTTGAAGTAGCCCAGGCTCTCGGCGATCGTCAACGGCAGGTAGTACAGCAGGTTCTTGCCGCCGACCGCGAGCGTGAGCTTGGGCTTCTCGACGGCCTGAGCAAAAACGAACCCCGGCAGCGCGATCAGCGCTGTACCGGTCACCATGAAACTGCGGCGTTGCATCGACCATGACTCCGTTTGAAAGATGCACGCAATCTAACGTGCCGCGCGGCGGCACAACAGCGGGGAAACACAGGGCAAAGGCCCGCCCCGTAAAATGAGATTCAATGAATTCGTCACGCCTGCGGCACGCCGCACTGCCGCTCCTCGTGTTGCCGCTTTTGGCGATGCTGATGCTCGTGCTCCCGCAATGCGCATTCGCGCAAGCCAAGCCCGACGCGCCAGCCTCGGCGCCAGCACCGGCCGACGCGGCCGCTTCGGCACCGATCTCGCTTTCGGCACGCAAGGTCTACGAGCAGGCGCGCTCGCAGCTGCTGCAGATCCGCACGGTGCTCAAGGGGCGCGCGAGCCAGACCTCGGTCGGCTCCGGTTTTTTGGTCTCGCCCGAAGGCCACATCATCACCAACTTCCACGTCGTCGCCGAGGCCGCACTCAAGCCCGAGCGCCACGACCTGGTCTATGTCACGGCCGACGGCCGCGAGGCACCGCTGCAAATCCTGCAGCTTGATGTGCTGCACGACCTCGCGCTGCTGAAGGCCGCCGACCCGACCCAGCCTGCCGGCGGGTTCGACGCGCTCGCCTTTCGCGCCGACAAGCAGCCGCTCTCGCAGGGTGAGCGCATCTACTCGCTCGGCAACCCGCTCGACGTGGGCTTCGCGGTCACCGAAGGCACCTACAACGGGTTGGTCAAACGCAGCTTCTACCCGCAGATCTTCTTCGGCGGCGCACTCAGCGGCGGCATGAGTGGCGGGCCGGCGCTCGACAGCCAAGGCACCGTGATCGGCATCAACGTGGCGCGCCGGGTCGACGGCGAACAGGTCAGCTTTCTGGTGCCGGCGAGTTTCGCCGCCGCGCTGCTGGCGCGCGGGCGCGACGCCGCACCGATCAAGGCCGCCGCCTACGGCCTCGTCACCGACCAGCTGATGCAACACCAGCAGGCGCTGACCGACCGCTTCATTCAGCAGGGCTGGAAGAGCGCTACGCACCCGCGCTACAAAGTGCCGGTGCCGGTCGACACCTTCATGCGCTGCTGGGGCAGCAGCGAGCCTTCGCGCACCGGCGGGCTCGATCTGGAGCGTTCCGATTGCGTGATGGACACGCGCATCTTCGTCGGCGACTACACCACCGGCGCGATCGGCGTGCGCCACGAGGCCTACGACGGCACCAAGCTCGGCACGCTGCGCTTCGCAGCGCGCTATTCGGCGAGCTTTCGCAACGAGGCCTTCACGCGCTTGCGCAGCGAGCACCAGACCAAGCCGCAGTGCCATGAAGACTACGTCGACCGCAACGGCTTGCCGCTGCGCGCGGTGGTGTGCCTGCGCGCCTACAAGAAGCTGCCGGGCCTGTACGACCTCTCGGTGCTGGTCGCCACGCTCGACCAGAAGCAAGCCGGCGTGCAGGGCCGCTACGACGCGCAAGGCCTGAGCTTCGAGAACGCGCAGAAGCTCGCGAAGCACTACCTGGAGGCCTACGCATGGGCCCAATAGCCTTGTTGGAGGTCATCGACCGCGACGGCCAGCCGCGCCAGTCGTTCGCGGTGCGCGAATGGCCGTTGCGCATCGGCCGCGCGCTCGACAACGACGTGGTGCTCGGCGATGCGCATGTCGCCGCGCACCACCTGGCGATCGGGCCGGCCGAGCGCGGCTTGGTGCTCACGCTCGCCGACACCCGCAACGGCGCGCTGCTCGGGCCCAAGCGCCTGCGCAGCGGCGAGGCGGCGGTGCTCGCCGCCGAGGGCGACCCGGTCGAGTTCACGATCGGCCGCACGACCATGCGCCTGCGCCTGCCCGGGCACGCGCTCGCACCCGAAGCGCCGCTCGCACCGACCACCTCGCTGGCGCGCCGCGCACTGGCCGTCGCATGCGCCGCGCTGCTGCTGATCGGCGGCACGCTGTTCAACACCTACCTCGACACCGATCCCGAAGGCCTGGCGCGCGCGGCTGGCAGCACGCTGCTCACCGGCCTGGTCGGCGCGGCGGTCTGGTGCACGGCTTGGGCCTTGATGTCGAAAACCTTCACGCGGCAGGCGCACTTCGGCTGGCACCTGCGCGTGTTCGTGGTGGCCGGTGTCGCGCTGCTCGCGGTCGGCGTGCTGCCGGCGTTGCTCGCGTTCGCGTTCTCGTGGCCGTGGCTGAGCGACTTCGGCTTCGTCGGCACGATCGCCGTGGTCGCGACCGCGCTCTACTTTCACCTGCTCGCGGTCGAGCCGGCCCGCCACCGGGTGCTGAAATGGGTCGCGATGACCTGCGGCGTCGTCGGCGTGCTGCTTTCGCTCTGGTTCAACGTGCAGCGCAGCGACCAGTTCGGCGAAGAGCTCTACATGAACCACCTGTTCCCGCCCGCGCTGCGGGTCGCCAAGCCGGTCTCGAGCGAGGCGTTCGTCGACGACCTCGCCACGCTGAAAGCCACGCTCGACAAGAAGGCCAAAGAGCCGGCGCGCGGCGACGAAGTCGGTCGCGGCGAAAACGAATGAACCCTGTCGGCCTGCCGCCGAACGACACCGAGACGACCATGATCGACACCGCCCGAGCCGCCCCGCGCACCGTTCTCGTTACCGGCGGTGGCCGCGGCATCGGCGCCGCGACCAGCTGGCTCGCCGCGCAGCGCGGCTGGGCCGTGGCGGTCAACTACACGCACGGCACGGCGGCCGCGCAGGGCATGGTCGCGCGCATCCGCGAGGCCGGCGGCAACGCGCTCGCGGTGCAGGCCGATGTGTCGGACGAAGCGCAAGTGCTGGCGATGTTCGCGGCCATCGACGCGGGTCTGCCGCCGCTCGGTGCGCTCGTCAACAACGCCGGCGTGGTCGACGTGCAGACGCGCGTCGATGTCATCACCGTGCCACGTTTGCAGCGCATGTTCGCGATCAATGTGTTCGGCAGTTTTATCTGTGCGCGCGAGGCGGTCAAAAGAATGTCGACGGTCCACGGCGGCAGCGGCGGCTGCATCGTCAACCTGTCATCGGCGGCCGCGCGGCTGGGCTCGCCGGGGCAGTACGTCGACTACGCAGCCGCCAAAGGCGCGATCGATTCGTTCACGCTCGGCCTGGCCAAAGAAGTGGCCACCGAAGGCATCCGCGTCAACGCCGTGCGGCCCGGTTTGATCGACACCGAAATTCACGCCTCGGGTGGCCTGCCCGACCGCGCGAAGCAGCTCGCCTCCTCGGTGCCGATGCAACGCACTGGCAGCGCCGAAGAAGTGGCCGAAGCGATTTTGTGGCTGATGTCGGAGGCGTCGAGCTACACCACCGGCGCGGTGATCGACGTGACCGGCGGGCGGTGAGGGCAACAGGTGGCAGTTCGTGACTTGTGTGCCGACGAGACGGAGGCCGTTCGCGGTTTTCTTGCCGCGAATGGGTGGGCGCATCGGATCGGCAGCGCGGAACAT
>JANMWQ010000486.1:0-2376 GCA_031394085.1 Rhizobacter sp.
AGGTAGTAGGGCCAGCACACCGCGCCGACGCTCGTTGTGCCGTCGGCCAGCGGGATGAACCAGAACCAGCCGTGCGCGAACCAGCAGATGCTGATGTTGCCCGCCTGCTTGCCGGGCAGGCGCTCGGCGTTGGTGAAGTGGCCGAACAGCGCCGAGCTGTTGTGCTTGGGGTTCTTCTGCTTGATCTTGAGCTTGTTGCCGAGCAAGGTGTCACGGCCCGAGGCGTCGATGACGAAGCGGGCGCGCCATTGCCGGGGCGCCGTCGGGCCGTCGCTGTCGCTGTTGTCATCGCTGTCGGCGAGCTCGGCGTGCACGGTCGCGCCATCGGCGTCGAAAGCCACGTCGCGCACGCGGCAGTTCTCGATCGCGACCGCGCCGCGCGCCGCCGCGTTGCGAAACAGCATCTCATCGAGCTCGGAGCGGCGCACCTGCCAGGCCTGCGGCATGGTCTTGTTCATCGCGTCGGCGAAGTCGACGCTTGCGTGGTGGTCGTGGTCGGGCGAGACGAACTCGATGCCGAACTTCGGCATGCCGATCTTGTCGACCTGCGCACGCACGCCGAGCCGGTCGAAGAGGGCCGCGTTCGCCGGCAGCAGCGATTCGCCGATGTGAAAGCGCGGGTGCTGCGCCTTCTCGATCAGCACGACCGAGCGGCCCTGCTGCGCGAGCAGCGCCGCAGCGGTCGAGCCGGCCGGGCCACCGCCGATGATGAGCACGTCGCAGAGTTCGGGGCCGGGTGGGGGTGCGGAGTGGGACGCCATGGGTGGGTCGGCAAAAGAGTGAAGCTGCGCCGAGCATAGCCGCCCGCGTGCGGCGCGGCCATGCGCCCCTGCCGGGATCGACGCCGTGGCCGGTCAACCGGCGAGCAGTTTGTCCATCCGCTTCTTCGCGAGCCGCTTGACGACCGCTTTCTCCAGCACGTTGCTGCCCGCGTACAGCTTCGCGCCTTCGGTGGCGCAGGCCCGCTGGCGCGCCGCGAGCGCCGCCGGCGGCAGGCGCTTTTGCGCCTCGAGCGCCTGGTTGGCGAGGGCACGGGCCTGCTTCTCGTCGCTGCCGCCGTGCAAGTAGGTGTCGCCGACGAAGGCGGTGCCCGCGAGCAGCCGGTCGAGCAGCAGCGGCCGCGAGGCTTCGTTGCCGGCCTTGACCTGGGCCGCGATGTCTTGCGTGTCGACTTCGAGCGCGGCGACGCACTCGGCCGCGTGCAGGTCGCGTGGCGAAGGGGCCGCCTCGGCGGGCGGCTCGGCGCGCGCGAGCGACGAGCCGGCGAGCGAGAGGATGGCGATGGCAAGAAGCTTCATGGCGAGAATCAGGGCAGTGGGAGGCCCGTTGGCAAGTTCGCGCAAGCGTAGCGCGAACCGGGTCGCCGCCACCGTTGCACTTTGAAACCCTCACCTGCGCCGACGCCGAGCCCGGCGACTCCAGCGACTCGACGCATCACCGGCTCAGTTTGCGGCCTCGGCCTCGACCAGCCTGGCCAGCAGCGTCAGCGAGTCCTGCCAGCCCAGGTGGCACATCTCGACCGGGATCGTCGAAGGGATGCCCGACTGCTCGATGTTCACCTCGGTGCCGCAGGACACCGCGCTGAGCACGATCGTCGTCGTCATCTCGCCGGGGCGGTTCGGGTCGTCGAACGCGTCGGCGTAGCGCAGCTTCACGTTCGGCACCAGCTCGAGGTATTTGCCGCCGAACGAGTGCACCTGGCCGTTCGTGAACACGACGATAGACGACGGCCCGAATCGACGAGCACGGGCCAACGTGGGTGCGTAACGCTGCAACGGGAGCCTGCCCAAGCTCGGCGGTGGGCCGATACTCGGGCCCATGACCCACGCCCTGCGCACCACGCACTGAGTCACGATGCGGCTGGCCTTGTTCGACCTCGATCACACGCTGCTCAGCGCCGACAGCGATGTGCTGTGGTGCGAGTTCATGATCGCCGAGGGTCGCCTCGCCCCGCCGTTTGCCGAGCACTACAAAGACATGGCGCAGCGCTATGAAGCCGGCACCGTCACCCCCGTCGACTACTGCGACTTTCACGCCCGCACGCTGGCCGGCCTCATGCCCGCCGATCTGCAGCCGCTGCGTGAGCGCTTCTTCGAAACCTGCGTGCGCCCGCGCATCCCCGACGACTCGCGCGAACTTCTGCAGCGCCGCCGCGAGCTCGGCGAAACGATCGTGTTGACGACCGCGACGAACCGCGTCGTCAGCGGGCTCACGGCCGCCGACCTCGGCGTCGACCACTACCTCTGCACCGAGCTCGAACAGCAAGGCGCCGACGGCCGCTACACCGGCCGCACCGTGGGCGTGCCGAACATGCGGTCCGGCAAGATCGACCACCTGCGCCAGTGGCTGTTCGAGGCCGGCCACCCCGAACACCTG
>JANMWQ010000685.1:0-5135 GCA_031394085.1 Rhizobacter sp.
AGGATTGCTCCCGTGCTGCCGTTCGACTTGCATGTGTAAGGCATGCCGCCAGCGTTCAATCTGAGCCAGGATCAAACTCTTCAGTTCGATCTTGATAAAATTACTCAAAGAATTGATAGGAACTTTATTTGCATAAAGCTCTTACTGTTTTCTGTGAGCGTTTAAGGTCCATGAGACCTCGACTTTTCAGGCTTCCCCGAATTGTCTTGGCACTCGCCTTCAAACGCCCACACTTATCGGCTGTTAGTTTTTAAAGAACTTGCCTCTCGGCGCTACCTTTCGGTAGTTGCTGCTGCTTTCGCAGTTATCAGCGCAGCCTGTGATTATCAATCGGTTTATAAAACCTTGTCAACCACTAGACTTTTTCTGCTGTTTACTTTGAGCCGTTGCTTTTGCATCGTTTCGCCGTATTCAACCTGGAGTGCGATTTTGACATTGTTTTCGCAACTCTGTCAAACGTTTCACTCTCACTTTCCTCGCTGCTCGGTACGGGTCCCCGCTTTCGCGTTGATCCGCTGCAATCAGCGAAGCCATTGAATGTAGCACAGCCTTTGCAGGCCGCCATAAATTTGGCGTCGACGCCTCACGCAAGGGCCTAATTGCTCAGAGCTCGCGCCGCACTAGGCGCGGGGCGAAGCACCCTTGCGGCGTCTGCGCACGCCTTCTCAGGATCATCGGCGCACAGGATGCTTTCGAGCTGCGCGGCCCAACGCCGCGCGTCGGTACGCAACACGTGCTGCTTGATCGATGCGATCTGCGATGGATGCATCGACATGCTGCGAAGCCCCATCGCAAGCAGCAGTTGCGTGAACTCTGGATCGCCCGCCATCTCGCCGCACACGCTGACAGGTTTGCCAGCGGCTCGCGCTTGCGCGATGACGCGCGCCAACAATCCGAGCACCGCCGGATGCCACGGGTCGTACAGATGCGCAACCGCCTCATCCGCGCGGTCGATCGCCAGCGTGTACTGGATCAGGTCATTGGTGCCGATCGACACGAAGTCGAAGTGCCGCAGGAAGGCAGGCAATATCAACGCTGCGGCGGGGATTTCGATCATCGCGCCGACCTCGACATCGGTGAACGCCTTACCGGCCTCACTCAGCTGCTGGCGCGCGCGAGCTAACGCTTCGAGGGTCAAGCGCACTTCGCTCAAGTGCGCAACCATCGGGATCAGCAGGCGCACTTTCCCGTAGGCGCTCGCCCGCAAAATCGCGCGCAACTGCTGCCGAAACATCGCCGGCTCCGACAGGCTCCAGCGAATCGCCCGCAGGCCCAGCGCCGGGTTGAGCGAGTGCTCGTGACGCAATTCATTCGCTGACATACGGTCGAGCGGTTTGTCGGCGCCGATGTCGACCGTGCGTATCGTTACCGGCAGCCCCTTCATCGCTTCGACGGCGGCACGGTAGGCTTCGAACTGCTCGTCTTCGCCAGGCAACTCGCCCTCGCGGTTCATGAAAAGGAACTCGCTGCGAAACAAGCCCACGCCGACCGCACCGGCATCGAGCGCCGCGGTCGCGTCGCTCGGCATCTCGATGTTGGCGAGCAGTTCGACGCGCTCGCCGTCGAGCGTGACAGCCGGCGTGTGGCGCAACCGCGAGAGCCGCTCGCGCCCCAGTTCGCTCTGGCGCTGCCGGAAGCGATATTCCTCGAGCACGATCGGCGACGGATCGACGATCACGATCCCGGCGTCGCCGTCGATCACGAGCCAGTCGTCCTGCCGGATGATGCGACTCGCCTCGCGCGCGCCGACCACGGCAGGGATGTCCATGCTGCGCGCGACGATGGCGGTGTGCGAGGTCTTGCCGCCCACGTCGGTGATGAAGCCGGTAAACACGCTGCGCTTGAACTGCAGCATGTCAGCCGGTGCAATGTCGTTGGCCACCAGCACCAGCGGGTCTTCACCGGCGAAGTCGCGCGGCTTCACTCCAGGCGCCGGCGCGAACGACGAAGCGGGGCCACGCGCCATCGCACGCAGCAAACGCTCGACGACCTGCTCCAGATCGGCCTTGCGCTCACGCAAATACGCGTCTTCCATTTCGTCGAACTGACGCGCCAGCACTTCGAGCTGAGCCGAAAGTGCCCATTCGGCGTTGTAGTGGCGCTCGTGGATCCACTGTTTGGTGGCGCCGGTCAATGCATCGTCGTGCAGCAGCATCAAGTGCACATCGAGCAGGGCCGACAGCTCGGCCGGCGCCTCAGCAGGCAGCTCCCGCTGCAGCGTAGTGAGCTCGTTGGCGACTGCATCGCGCGCGGCGCGCAAGCGCATCACTTCGGCATCGACCCGTTCTTCGTCGATGAAGTAGTGCGCCACGTCGACGCGGCTCGACGCGACGAGCACGGCTCGCCCGATCGCAACCCCGCGTGACACCGGCAAGCCGAACACCTGAAAGCTCATGCAATCGATCCTAGCAGCGCGCCAGCTTGTAAAGCTGCGGGATTTGCCCCTGTCACGGCAACGTCACCAGTGCTTCACGGCCGCGTCATCGCGGGTTGCGAGCATCCTGCCTGAGCCCGACACGGAGTGCCCGAATGCGCGACCTGCCCTTGCCTACCTTCCCGCTCGCCGACCTCGCCGGCGCGGTCAGTCCGCGGAGGTCACTTCACCGGCGCGTTCCACCGGCAGCCGCGCCCGTTGCTGACGCGCCTCGGTTCGATGTGCTCTGGGCGCGCGACGAGGAAGAGGTCCGACAGGCGCAGCGCCTGAGGCACCTGGTTTTTGCCGACGAAATGGGCGCGCGGCTGACGCTGCCCCACGGCTCGCCGGCCGGGCACGACATCGACTTGTTCGATCCGTTCTGCGAGCACCTGCTGGTTCGCGTCGCTGCCGCCGACGATGGAGCCGGCCCCGTGATCGGCACCTACCGCGTGCTGACGCCGGCGAACGCAAAGCGTGTCGGTGGCCTGTACAGCGACAACGAGTTCGACCTGACCCGGCTGCGCCCGTTGCGCGCCCGCATGGTCGAGCTCGGCCGCTCCTGCGTTCACCCCGATTGGCGCACCGGAGGCGCGATCCTGGCCCTGTGGGGCGCGCTGGCCGAGTTCATGCACCGCAACGACCTGGACACGATGATCGGATGTGCCAGCGTCAGCATGCGTGATGGCGGGCACTTCGCGGCGAGCCTGTGGACACAACTGCGGCAAACGCACCTGGCGCCGATTCACTGGCAAGTGACGCCACGACTGGCGTTGCCCGTCGAAGAATTACGCCACGACCTGCAAGTCGACGCCCCGGCACTGATCAAGGGATACCTGCGCTGCGGCGCCAAGGTGCTGGGCGCACCGGCATGGGACCCTGACTTCAACACGGCCGACTTGCCGATGCTGCTGCGAATCGAAGACCTGCCCGCGCGCTACAAGAAACACTTTCTCGGCGCCTGAACGCTACTGCCCTTCGCCGAACTTGTCGGTGATCAGCGCGATCAAGGCATCCATCGCGGCTTGTTCATCCGCACCCGTCACTTCGACTTCGACGACGCTGCCGATCCCCGCCGCCAACATCATCACGCCCATGATGCTTTTGGCGTTGACGCGGCGATCGTTGCGCGTCATGAAGACATCGCTCTGAAAACTGCCGGCCAGCTTGGTCAGCTTGGCCGAAGCACGGGCATGCAGACCCAGCTTATTGTTGATGGTGATGCTTCGCTTGATCATTTCCGCCCGGTTTGAGACTCTGGTTCTGAGGTTTGGACGTGGCAACCTGCATCACGCCCTGGGTGGCGCCTGCCATCGCGCGCGTCACGACAGCTTCGAGCGGCTCGGTCGCGTAACACAGTGATCGCCACAGCATCGGCACGTTGACGCCGGCGATCACGCGCACCTGGCTGCCATCGCCGAGACGCTGCGCCACGTTGCAGGGCGTCGCACCGAACACGTCGGTGAAGATCAGCGCCTCGGGATTGCGCACGCGCGCGAGCATCGCGCGGGCGATGGCCTCGACCTCCTCGATCGGCATGTCGGGCGACACATCGAGCGCTTCGAGCACGCGCGCACAGTCGGGAAACGTGTGCTCCGCCACCGACTTCAACGAAGACGCCAAAGGCGCGTGGGCAATGATCATCAATCCGGGCATGGCGATAAATTATCGGCAGTTCAGGGTGGCTGGTTCAATTTGAGGCCCGACACGGGCTCGGCTCGACACAAAAACCACACATAAGTGGCTCGGTAACATGCTCTCACCAACGCAACCCGACCGCAGCAGGCCGACAGGGTGTTCCTGTCCAGCGCCCGCCAGCCCGGTGTTGCTGCAAATCGCCGGCGCCAAGCTCATCCGGCAAACTTCAACCCGTCGATGAAGGTGTCGACGACCAGCGGCGCCGGCTTCGCGCCGATCACGGTGGCCTGGTAGACACGCAAGCCGCGCACGAAAAACGCTGCGTGTTCCTGCACCGCGGCGCCGTCGGGCAGCTTGCCGGCGATCGTGATGCGCGCGGCCTGCTCGTTCGGCGTCATGCCTTTGATCCGCAGCGGTGCGCTCTGCTTCGCTGCGCCTTGCAGGTTGCTCTCGGCGGTGGCGCGCAACTCGGCCAACGTGGCGCTGACGCCCGCCGGGTCGGCCACGTCGACGAAGGCGAGCGCGAAGGTGGCATCGCCTGCTTTGCATGCCAGCATCTCCATCCGCGCCTTCGCACCGGCGACCATGACGGCGCGCGCATGTCGGTCGGGCCGGCAGGGGAAGGCGACGCTGATGTCGGTGCCCTCGGGCACGAACTCGCGCCAGTCGAGCGTCGGCGAGCAGGCCGCGCTGCAGGCGGCGGCGAACGCCGCGATCAGGGTGGCAGGCCGGGTCATGGATGCATTATCCCGGCGGCACGATGGCAACTTGCTGCGCCACAATTCCCCCCATGACGACCACTCCAACGCCTTCCGCGCAGCCACTCGCGGGGGTGCGCGTGCTCGACCTCTCGCGCGTGCTGGCTGGCCCGTGGTGCACGCAGACGCTGGCCGATCTCGGCGCCGACGTGATCAAGGTCGAGCGCCCCGGCAGCGGCGACGACACGCGCGGCTGGGGCCCACCCTTCGTGAAAAACAGCGCGGGCGCCGACACCACCGACGCCGCCTACTACCTCGGCACCAACCGCAACAAGCGCTCGATCACGGTCGACATCGCGCGGCCCGAGGGCCAGGCGCTGATCCGC
>JANMWQ010000688.1:0-2065 GCA_031394085.1 Rhizobacter sp.
GCATGCTCGTGCAGGTGCCGCTCGCTCAGGTGCAGCCACACGCCGAGCGCAATCAAGGCGCCGGCGACGAGCAGCTCGGGGTCGACGCTTTCGCCGAGCCAGACCACCGCCAGCAGCGCACCGAAGAACGGCGTCACCGAGAAGTAGGCGCCGGTGCGCGCCGTGCCGAGGTGGCGCAGGGCCACGACGAACAGCGTCAGGCTGATGCCGTAGGCCAGCAGGCCCAGCGTCATCGCCTCGGCCACCAACGGCCACGCCGGCGAGGCGCTGCCGATGGCGAGCGCCAGCGCCAGATTCATCGCCCCCGCCGCGAGCCCCTTGACGGAGGCGATCCACATCGCGTCGTTGAGCGCGACCTTGCGCGTCAGGTTGTTGTCGATGGCCCAGGCGAGGCAGGCACCGAGCACCGCGAGCGCCGGCCAGGCATCGCCGATGCGCGCCTGCCCGGGCCAACTGAGCACGACGGCCCCGGCAACGATGGCCAGCATGCCGAGCGCGATGCGCCGGTCGAAGTTCTCGCGGAATGCGAACCAGGCGAGCAAGGCGGTGAACACGCCTTCGGCATTGAGCAGCAACGACGCACCCGACGCCGGCATGCGGGTCAGCCCGAACATCAACAGCACCGGGCCGACAACGCCGCCGGCGAGCACCGCCCCGGCGAGCCAGCGCCACTGGCCCGGCGGCAATTTGACCGGCGCTGCGCGGCGCAGTCGGCGCAACAGCAGCAGGCCGAGTCCCGAGCCGAGGTACAGCAGCCCGGCCAGCATCCACGGCCCGACGCCCTCGAGCAGGCGCTTGGCGAGCGGTGTGCCGGCGCCGAACAACAGCGCAGCGCCGAGCGCCGCCGCGATGCCGGGCCGGCCGAGGTGGCGCTGCCAGCTCATGCGGGTGATGGGTGGTTCGGCTTGTGCATCGGCAAATTCTCCGCCACATCGGTGCGTCGATGCCACGCAACCCCGATTCGGATACGTCATTCGGCGCAACCCGATCCCCAAGGTTGGCTATTTGCAAACGGCGGAGCGGTGCCTAGTATTAAAGGCTGACAAGTTGTCTTGGGTTGCTTCTGATCGGTTCAGATGGGAGACGCGTCGATGGCTCAGCGCAAGCCCCCGCCGGGGCCGCCGAAAAGACTGATCTGGCGCATCAGCGAAAGCGCGCCGCTCGGCGAATTCGTCGACCCGTCCGCCCCGCCGCCAGCCTCGGCACCGTCGGATCTGCCCGAGGCCTCGTTCTCGGGCGGTTGGATCGTCTCGTCGTTCGAGCTGCTGCACGGCGCCGATGTCAGCGAAGGCACCGACACCGTGCCAGACGAGCTGTTCGACGAACTCTTCCCGTCGCCCAAGCCCAAGCTCAAGCCGCGCGACAGCACCTGACGCGCTCCCCGCAAGCGCGACCGCTTCAGCATTCTTTACACCTCCCGTGCTGGCGCGCGGGATTAAGGTCAGCACCTCGACACCGGCGCATCCGATGAGCACAGGCGTGCGTAAGGTCGCAGTGGCACAGCGCGCCCAACAACGGGGCGCGGGCCGTGCAACTTTCCCGTTTCGCCGAGTCGCCACGTTCGGAACGCAGGAATATACTGATTAACGAGGTGTGGTTTGGTCAAAGTTCACGCTGCCGATGGGCATTACAGGGGGTCACTCATGGGTGCCAAACTCAAGGTTGCAGGTTGGTTGGCGGTCGGCGTAGTCGCTGGTGCGCTCACCACGATGCAGTTGCAGGCGACTGCACGCAATGGCGTCGCACAGTTGCCACTCGAAGAACTGCAGCAGATGGCCGCGGTCTTCGGCATGATCAAAACCGATTATGTGGAGCCGGTCGACGAGAAAAAGCTGATTGGCGATGCCATCGGCGGCATGGTCTCCGGGCTCGATCCGCACTCGCAATATTTCGACAAGAAGTCGTTCAAGGAATTCCGCGAAGCCACCACCGGACGCTTCGTCGGAATCGGCATCGAGATGGGCATGGAAGACGGCCTCGTCAAGGTCGTCAGCCCGATCGAAGGCTCGCCCGCGTTCCGCGCCGGCCTCAAGAGCGGCGACCTGATCACCAAGATCGACGACGC
>JANMWQ010000804.1:0-3329 GCA_031394085.1 Rhizobacter sp.
CTTGCCCGAGCCCGACCGGCCCCATCTGCTCGGCGGTCTTGGCCTTCACGCTGACCTGATCGACGCCCACTGCGAGCGCCTGCGCGACGCGCTGGCGCATCGCCAGGATGTGCGGCGCCATCTTCGGTGCCTGCGCGATGATGGTGCTATCGACGTTGCCGATGGCCCAGCCGGCGGCGCGCACGCGGCGCGCGGCTTCGGCCAGCAGCGCGAGCGAGTCGGCGCCTTTGTACTGCGTGTCGGTGTCGGGAAAGTGAAAGCCGATGTCGCCCATCGCGGCGGCGCCGAAGAGCGCATCGGTGATCGCGTGGCACAGCGCATCGGCGTCGGAGTGGCCCATCAGCCCGTGCGTGTGGGCGATCTCGACGCCGCCGAGTACGAGCTTGCGACCTTCGACGAGCGCGTGCGTGTCCCAGCCCTCGCCGATGCGCCACAGCGGCGGTTTGATGCGGGGAGCGTTCATGGCGTTCGGGTCCTGAGCAATCGTTCGGCCAGGTCGAAATCAGCCGGCCAGGTGATCTTGAAGTTTTCCATCGAACACGCGACGAGCTTGGGCGCGTGGCCGAGCGCCTCGATCGCGCTCGCCTCGTCGGTGACGTTCGCGCCGGCGTGATCGAGCGCGTCGCGCAGCATGCCGATGCGAAACATCTGCGGCGTCTGCGCTTGCCACTTCGCGCGGCGGTCGATCGTCGATTCGACCCGGCCTTCGCGCTCCGACTTCAGCGTGTCGGCCAGCGGCAGCGCGAGCAGGCCGCCGACGGGGTCGGCCAGGCAGGCATCGATCAGCGCGTCGACCCATTCCGGGCGCACGAGGCAGCGCGCGGCGTCGTGCACCAGCACCCAATCGTGCGGGCGGGCGCCGCGGGCGAGCAATTCGTCGAGGCCGTTGCGCACGGTCTGCGCACGCGTCGCACCACCGCAGCGGGCGAAGGTCGCGCCACGGTCGCGGTGCGCGGCTTGCACCGTGTCGCCCGGGCTCAGCACGACCATCACCTCGGCGATGCGTGAGACACATGCCAGCGCCGCCAGCGTGTGCGCCAACAGGCTGCGCTCACCGAGCATCGCGTACTGCTTCGGCCCCGCGGCACCGGCGCGCTCACCCACCCCGGCGCACGGAACGAGTGCGTACAGAACGGGCGGGGTTTCGAGGGCAGTGGCGGGCGTCATTGGCCCCTGAATTCTATAATCGAGGCCGTTTCTCGCCCCGGGCAACGCCGCTTCTGAAGGCCCCGCCGGGGCACTTTGCTTTTTGTGCGCCAAGGTTTCATGCAACTCCCCGCGATCGCCCCCGGAAAACGTTTCACGCTGCCCCGCCCCACCGGCTCGGCCGATGCCTTGCTGCTCGCGCGCTTCGCGCAGGCGCAGGCAGTGCTCGGCAAGGTCACCGCGATCATCACCGCCGCGCCGGCTGACACGCAGCGGCTCGAAGCCGAGTTGCCGTTCTTCTCGCCCGGCCTGCGCATCGCCGTGTTCCCGGATTGGGAAACGCTGCCCTACGACACCTTCTCACCCCACCAAGATCTGATCTCCGAGCGCCTCGCCACGCTTTGGCGCATTCAGCAAGGCGAGGTCGACGTGGTGCTGATGCCGGCCTCGACCGCGATGGTGCGGCTCGCGCCGCCGAGCTTTCTGGCCGGCTACACCTTCAATTTCAAGCAGAAGGAAAAGCTCAACGAAGCGGCGTTGAAGGCGCAACTCACGCTGGCGGGCTACACGCACGTGAGCCAGGTCGTCTCGCCGGGCGAGTACGCGGTGCGCGGCGGGCTGATCGATTTGTTCCCGATGGGCTCGCTGGTGCCGTACCGCGTCGACCTGTTCGGCGACGAAGTCGATTCGATCCGCACCTTCGACCCCGACACCCAGCGCAGCCTGTTTCCAGTGCCCGAGGTGCGGCTGCTGCCCGGCCGCGAGTTCCCGATGGACGAGGCCGCGCGCACGCGCTTTCGGTCCCGCTGGCGCGAGAAGCTGGAAGGCGACCCGACCAAGGTGCGCTTGTACAAGGACATCGGCACCGGCCTGGCAAGCGGCGGCATCGAGTACTACCTGCCGCTGTTCTTCGACGAGACGGCGACGATTTTCGACTACCTCGGTGACCAAGCCACGCTCGTGCTGCACGGCGAGCTCGACGAGGCGCTTAAGAAGTTCTGGACCGACACGCGCGAGCGCCACCGCTTTCTCGCAGCCGACCGCGAGCGGCCGATCCTGCCGCCCGAAGACCTGTTCTTGAAGCCCGAAGACTTCTTCGCGCGGTGCAACCAGCATGCGCAACTCTCGCTGCGCGGCAATGAGGAAGTGGTGTGGGCACGCGCCCTGCCCGACCTCAGCGTCGACCGCGGCGCGCCCGAGCCGTTGACGCGCCTGAAGACGCAGGTCAGCACGACGAAGTTCCGCGTGCTGATCGTCGCCGAGACCGAGGGCCGGCGCGAGAGCTTGTTGGAGTTGCTGCGCGACAGCAAAATCGAGCCACCGAGCGTCGCGACGCTGGCTGATTTCCAAGCGAGCAACGAGCACTTCGCGATCGCCGTCGCACCGCTCGCACAGGGCTTCTTCTGGTTCGAGCCGGACGAGAACATCACGGTCCAGTTCGTCACCGAAACCGAATTGTTCGCAACCGCGCCGACCGCGCGGCGGCGCCGCAAGCAGGAGGCCGTCAGCGATGTCAACTCGCTGATCAAAGACCTGTCGGAGCTGAAGGTCGGTGACCCGGTCGTGCATTCGAACCATGGCATCGGCCGCTACGTGGGGCTCATCCACATCGACCTGGGCAATGACGATGGGGGCCCGAGCGAGTTCCTGCACCTCGAATATGCCGACGCCGCGACCTTGTACGTGCCGGTCGCGCAACTGCACCTGATCGCGCGCTACACCGGCGTCAGCGCCGACGAAGCGCCTTTGCACCGCCTCGGCTCGGGCCAGTGGGACAAGGCCAAGCGCAAGGCCGCCGAGCAGGTTCGTGACACTGCTGCCGAGCTGCTGAACCTCTACGCTCGCCGCGCCGCGCGTGAAGGCTTCGCGTTCCGCTTCTCTCCGCACGACTACGAGGCCTTCGCCGCGAGCTTCGGCTTCGAGGAAACGCCCGACCAGCAAGCCGCGATCCACGCTGTGATTCAAGACATGGTCTCGCCGCAGCCGATGGACCGGCTGGTCTGCGGCGACGTCGGCTTCGGCAAGACCGAGGTCGCGCTCCGCGCCGCGTTCATCGCCGTCACCGGCGGCAAGCAGGTCGCGATCCTGGCGCCGACCACCCTGCTCGCCGAGCAGCATTACCAGACCATCGCCGACCGTTTCGGCAAGTGGCCGATCAAGGTCGCCGAGATCTCGCGCTTTCG